>JAZRNJ010000171.1:0-4240 GCA_045648125.1 Acutalibacteraceae bacterium | reverse complement strand
ATGTAATAAATCTGTTGCCTCCAAAAATTGAAAAACTTTTTCCTGAAGCAAAAGTGATGGTTGTCACAGATGATAAAGTGGCATCATTTCATCTTGATAAAATTAAAAAAGTCCTTGATGAAAAAGGTATTCAGAATGATGCTTTTATTTTCCCGAATGGAGAAAAATCAAAGTCACCTGAAACGCTTTTTTTACTTCTTGAAACTCTGGCTGAAAAGCATTTTACAAAAACAGATATACTTCTTGCGTTCGGTGGAGGTGTCACAGGTGACCTTACAGGTCTTGCAGCATCACTTTTTCTCAGAGGCGTTTCTGTTATTCAGATACCCACAACACTTCTCTCAATGGTGGACTCATCTGTAGGAGGCAAAACTGCCGTAAATTTAAAAGCAGGAAAAAATCTTGCAGGTGTTTTTAATCAGCCTGACCTTGTGCTTTGCGATACTGAATTTTTAAATACACTTGAAAGAGAAACATTTGCAGACGGTATGGCAGAAGTTATAAAATATGGTGTTCTTGCAGATGAAGAACTTTTTGACAAAGTAAAAAACGGTAACGTAAAAAATGATATTGAAGATATAATTGCAAGATGTGTGGAAATTAAAAGAGACATTGTAAATGAAGACGAATTTGACACAGGCAAAAGACAACTTCTCAATTTCGGTCACACACTCGGTCATGCTATTGAAGCTGAAAGCAATTTCACAATTTCTCACGGTACAGCTGTGGCTCAGGGTATGGTTCTTGCAGCAGAAATTTCATTTGAAAATAAACTCACATCTGTAAATCTTACAGAAGAAATAAAAGAAGCCTGTGAAAACAATAATCTGTCTTCTCACTGTCCTTTTGACATGAAAACTCTCGGTAAGTTTTCATCAAATGATAAGAAAATCAGTGGTAAAAATATTTCATTTATAGTTCCTGAAAAAATGGGTAAATGTGTGAGAGTGAAACTGACACTCCACGAATTTTCAGGAATGCTTGGGATGGATTGAAATGATAACAGAAATTATTCCGAATAAAATATCGGGTAAAATAAATGCAATTTCTTCAAAATCAGTTGCACACAGAATGCTTATTTGTGCTGCCCTTGCAGATAAAGAAAGCAAATTGCAGATTGATACAACTTCACTTGACATTGAAGCCACTGTGTCAGCACTCATAAACCTTGGCGCAGAAATTAAAATTGACGGAAATATCTATTCTGTTGCACCGGTAAAAGACAAAAAAGATGCATTTGTTGACTGTAATGAAAGCGGGTCAACACTTCGTTTTCTTGTGCCTGTAGGTGCATCACTCGGTAAAAAATGCACATTTACAGGCAAAGGCAGACTTCCTTCAAGACCGATGAAAACTCTGACAGATGTGCTGAAAGATAACGGCGTTAAAGTGAATGACTCATTCCCCATTGAAATTGAGGGTAAACTTACAAAAGGAAAATACACTCTTGATGGCTCTGTTTCTTCACAGTTTGTGACGGGACTTTTACTTGCATTGCCAAATGTGGGTGGAGGAGAAATTGAAGTCACCGGTCAGATGCAGTCAAAGTCATATATAAATATCACACTTTCCGTTATGGAAAAATTCGGTGTGAAAGTTGAAGAAGAGGGAAATAAATTCATTGTTCCCGATACAAAATTTACTTCGGCTGATTTAATTGCTGAGGGTGACTGGTCAAATGCAGCATTTTTCTTATCAGCAGGAGTGAAAGTTGAAAACCTTGATATTAATTCAAAACAAGGTGACAAAAAAATTGTTCAGGTGCTTGAAACGCTGAACAAATCAGGGGACATAGAAATTGATGTTTCCGATATCCCTGATTTAGTCCCCATAATTGCAGTGAAATCTGCTGTAAGAAAAGGCAGAACAAGTATTATAAACGCTGAACGACTTAAATTAAAAGAAAGTGACAGAATTCTTTCAACTGTTTCAATGATAAATAACCTTGGCGGAAATGCCGTAGGCACTGAAAACTCAATTATTATTGACGGTAAAGAAAAACTTTCAGGTGGTACAGTTGATTCATTTAATGACCACCGTATTGTAATGGCGTCAGCGATTGCAGCACAATATTGTGAAAAGAGTGTTGTGATAAAAGATGCAGAAGCTGTAAATAAATCTTATCCCAATTTCTTTGAGGATTATAAAAAACTCGGAGGTGTTTGTAATGTCCTGTAATTTCGGTGAAAAAGTAAAAATAACAATTTTCGGACAGTCTCATTCGGAGGCAATCGGCGTTGTTATTGACGGACTTCCTGCAGGTAAAAAAATTGATATGGAAAAAGTTCAAGCCTTTATGTCAAGACGTGCACCGGGTAAAAATGAATTTTCAACACCTCGTCAGGAAAAGGACAAGCCCGAAATTCTTTCAGGACTTGTGGAGGGAATCACATGTGGAGCACCCCTTTGTGCAGTTATCAGAAATGAAGACACACGTTCAAAGGATTACGAAAACTTAAAAAAAGTACCTCGTCCGGGACATGCTGATTTTACGGCATTTTACAAGCACAACGGTTTTAATGACATAAGAGGCGGAGGTAATTTCTCAGGCAGAATGACTGCACCGCTTTGCTTTGCAGGTGCAGTATGTGTGCAGATTCTTGAAGAAAAAAACATTAAAATCGGTGCTCATATTGAAAAAATCGCAGGAGTTTATGATTTAAGATATGACAGCGTAAATGTTGATTTTGAAGATGTCCATAAAAAAGAATTCCCTGTCATTGATGATAATGCAGGGGAGAAAATGCGTGAAAAAATTGAAGAAGCACGTGTTCATGGTGACTCTGTAGGTGGTGTGATTGAGTGTGCAATTACAGGACTGCCTATCGGTATCGGAGAGCCGATGTTTGATGGTATTGAAAATGTTATCAGTCATGCAGTTTTTGCAGTTCCTGCAGTAAAAGGAATTGAGTTTGGTCTTGGTTTTGATGTTGCAGACCTTAAAGGTTCGGAAAACAACGATTCTTTCTCTTTCTGTGACGGAAAATTTGTAACAGATACAAATAACCATGGTGGAATTTTAGGTGGCATTTCTTCCTCAATGCCTGTTATTTTCCGCGTAGCAATAAAACCTACACCATCAATCGGAAAAGAACAGAAGTCTGTAAATCTTATTACACATGAGGAAGAAAACCTTGTAATACACGGAAGACACGACCCTTGTATTGTACCCAGAGCCGTACCTTGTATTGAGGCAGCGGTGGCTGTTGCATTGATGAATTTAATCTGAGGTGAAGCCAATGAACATAGAAGAACTTCGCAATAAAATAGACAGTATTGATGAGGAGTTGACAAAACTTTTTCAGGAAAGAATGGAAACTGCATCTATGATTGCCGATTATAAAAAAGAGAAAGGTCTTCCCGTTTTTGATAAAGAGCGTGAAAGACAAGTCATAAACAAAGTAACTTCTGATGTGAATGAAGAGTTTGTGTCTTACACAGAAACTCTCTACAATACAATTTTTGAATTGAGCCGTTCTTATCAGGAAAAAAGAATGAGCAGATAATTACACGAAGGACTGATTTTTATGTTCGGTTTATTGGGCAGAAAATTAGGTCACAGTCTGTCACCACAGATACACGAAAAATTAGGTGACTACAAGTATGACCTGTTCTGTAAAGAGCCTGAAGAGTTGGAAACTTTCTTTTCAGACAAGACTCTCAAAGGCTATAACGTGACAATTCCATATAAGGTTGAGGCTTTTAATGCTTGTGACTTCCTTTCTGAAAGAGCAAAGAAAATCGGAAGTGTAAACACCTGTCTGAGACGTGCAGACGGGACTCTTTACGGTGATAACACAGACTATTTCGGATTTTCTTACATGGCAAAAAAAGCGAAAGCCGATTTTGAAAACAAAAAAGTTCTTGTTCTCGGCAGTGGTGGTGCTTCTCTGACTGTGCAGATTGTAGCCCGTGATGAGGGTGCAAGAGAAATTGTTGTTGTTTCAAGAACAGGGGAGAATAACTACGAAAATATATTCCGTCATTATGACGCAGATATAATCGTCAACACAACTCCCGTTGGAATGTATCCACATAACGGAGAAAGACTAATTGACCTGTCATGTTTTACAAAATGCACAGCTGTACTTGATTTGATTTACAATCCTCTTAAAACACCGCTCATTCTCGATGCAGAGGAACTTGGAATCAATTTTTCAAACGGACTTGCAATGCTTGTGGCACAGGCAGTGAAATCTGCAGAGCTGTTTTTAGATGAAAAAATCCCTGAAGAAAAAAT
>JAZRNJ010000170.1:0-5578 GCA_045648125.1 Acutalibacteraceae bacterium | reverse complement strand
GACCACTTGACTGAGTTTCAATAATTTCAAATTCAAATTTTTCGTATTTACTATTACCTTTAATGTCATTGTAATAGTTCATACCTACAAACTGAGGAACTTCTTTACTGAATGAGAAAATTGATTTTAAATCGTCACGGAAAAAGAGGAAACCAACAGCAATCAGCAATACAGCAAGAACACCTGCCAACACCCCGACAACTACAGGTAATGGTGATTTTTTCCTTCTGGGTTTCGGATGAGGTAAACGCATTTCATCTGCATTAGGAATATAATAATCGTCTTCTGAAACTGAAGAAAATCCTGAAAAAGCTTTTACATCTTCGCTTGTAACAAATTTTGTGGGATTATCATCTACAAAATATGAGTAATCAAAAACAACAGCAGGATTACGTTTATATTCCTCTATATCAAGAAGCATTTCAGCAGCTGACTGATAACGCTCTTTTCTGTTTTTCTGCATTGCTCTCATTGTTATCTGTTCAAGTCCTGTGGGAACATCCTCGTTAATTGAACTTGGCGGAACAGCATCTTCATTAACCTGCATAAGCGCAACTGAAATTGCATTATCACTCTGGAAAGGAAGTTCTCCTGTGAGCATTTCATACATAAGTACACCCACTGAATAGATATCAGTTTTTTCATCAGTCATTTCGCCTCTTGCCTGTTCAGGGCTGACATAATGAACAGAACCGATTGCAGATTCAGTCATTGTTCGTGTTTCACTTCTGCTGAAACGTGCAATACCAAAGTCTGTAACTTTAATATTACCATTCTGAAGTAAAAGTATGTTCTGAGGTTTGATATCACGGTGAACAATACCTTTATCGTGAGCATGTTGCAATGCACGTAAAATCTGAGTAGTAAAATAAACAACCTCTTTTGTGTTGATAACTTCCTGCTGTTCAATATATTCTTTAAGGGTTATACCTTCAACGTGTTCCATAACAATATACTGCAATCTGTCTCCGAAACTAACGTCAAAAACTTTAACAATGTTAGGATGTGAAAGAACTGCAATTGCTTTTGATTCGTTTTTGAATCTGCGACGGAATTCCTCATTTGCAAGAAATTCTTCTTTAAGAATTTTCACAGCAACAATTCTGTCATCAATGTTGTCGTAGGCTTTATATACTACAGCCATACCACCAACGCCGATAATCTCTCTTATTTCATATCTGCCGTCTATTCTTTTTCCTACATAACTATCCATATCATAATCTCCTCATTATATAAACAGATTAATTTGAAGCAATAACAACCGTAATGTTATCCTTACCGCCACCATTATTTGCAGCAGCAATCAACTCTTCACAAGTGTTCATATCAACAGTTTTAATTATATCTTTCATTTGTCTTTCATCCACAAAATTTGAAAGACCATCTGAACATAAAAGAAGAATATCATCTTTTTCAAAAGTTTCAGAAGTAAAATCAACATTAATTCTGTCCTTAACACCTAATGCTCTTGTAATATAATTCTTAATCGGATGATGCTTTGCTTCATCTTCCGTTATATCACCTCTGTCCAGCATTTCCTGAACAATGGAATGGTCAACAGTTAACTGTTTTACATTATCATTTATTATGTAAGCTCTGCTGTCACCCGCGTGAGAAATCATAACCTCATTATCTCTCACAATTGCAGCAACAACAGTAGTTCCCATACCGAGAAGGGTTTCATCTTCTTTTGCTGTATCATATATCTTGATATTAGCAAAATTAATTGCAGATTCAAGTAAATTTGCAACTGAAGATGTTTTCATTTCATCGTTATAATATTCGTTTATTCTGAGTGCTATTAAATCAACTGCCATTTTACTGGCAATGTCACCACCGGAAGCACCACCCATTCCGTCACAAAGAACAGCCCATACTGTACCGCTTTCAAATTCACCGACCCTGAATGCGTCCTGATTTGAAAAACGAACAAGTCCGATATTTGTTTGTCCGAAAATTTTCAATTTTCTTCTCCCCCTTTGTCGGTAATGTGCTTCTTTCTCAGCTGACCGCATGAAGCTTCAATGTCTTTACCAAGAGTTCTTCTGACAGTAACATTGATAGAATTTTTTTCAAGTATTGAAACAAATCTTTTTAATTGTTTATCATCACTTTTTACAAAGTTATTCTCTCTTACATTATTTACGGGAATAAGATTGACATGGCAAAGCATACCTTTAAGAAGTTTTGACAACTCTTCTGCACATTCATCAGAATCGTTCACTCCGGAAATCATTGAATACTCAAAAGAAATTCTTCGTGAAGTTTTCTTAGTATAAACACGACATGCTTTTATAAGTTCATTAACGCTATATTTTTTATTAATCGGCATAAGTGATGAACGTATTTTATCATTCGGTGCATGTAATGAAACTGAAAGAGTCAACTGAAGATTCATATCCATCAATTCATAAATTGCAGGAATAATACCGCAAGTAGAAAGAGAAATGTTTCTCATTGAAAGTGCCAGACCCTCTTCACAGTTTACAAGAAACAAGAATCGTTTTACGTTTTCAAAATTATCAAAAGGTTCACCCATTCCCATCAGAACTACATGAGAAACCCTGACTTTTTCATCATTCTGTGCAAGATGTATCTGCGACAAAATCTCAGAAGCAGATAAGTCTCTGATTACACCGCCAAGAGTTGATGCACAGAATTTGCATCCCATACGGCAACCAACCTGCGTTGACACACACAAAGAATAGCCGTATTTATATTTCATGAGAACACTTTCAATATACTCTCCGTCATACAATCTGAACAGATATTTAACAGTACCATCCTCTTTTGAAACACGTTTCATTTCAATTTCACATGAACGTATAACAAATTTTTCTTCAAGTGAAAGTCTCAGGTCTTTAGAAATATTTGTCATTTCATCAAAAGAGGAAACACCTTTCTGATGCAACCACGAAAAAATCTGGTCTGCTCTGAATTTCGGTAAACCGATTTCACTGAGGGCAAGCCTGAGTTCATCTTTAGTCATTGATTTTATATCGATCTTACTCAAGACTATTCCCCTTTTCTTTCAAATATTGCTACAAAAAAACCATCTGTATCACACAAATGAGGCATTACTGTAAGTGTATTTCCCTCTACAATCCCGAATTTATTTCCATTGGGAATTTCAACAGTTTTAAAATCTTTATTTTCGCTTAAAAACTTATTACAAATCGCAGTATTTTCTGCAGGATTAAGACTACATGTAGAATAAACTAACCTACCACCATTTTTCACATATCTTGCGGTCATACACAATATAAGATACTGCAAATTGTGGAGTTTGTCAATATCATCAGGTGATTTATACTTGATTTCAGGTTTACGCCTGATAATACCAAGACCTGAACAAGGCACATCACAAAGCACTTTATCAAACTGACAGAAACTTTCATTAAATACCGAAGCATCAGAAACAACAGCAGAAACTGTACTCAAACCCAATCTTTGTGCTCCAGCTTCAATAAGGTTGACTCTTGCAGGGTAAATGTCACATGCAGTAACAGAACCTTTATCATTCATATTTTCACAGATTGTGAAAGTTTTCCCTCCGGGTGCTGAGCATACATCAAGAACTTTGTCTCCTTCTTTCGCATCAAGAAGCGAAGCACAAAGTTGAGAAGACAAATCCTGAACATGAAATAAACCTTTTTTGAATGCTTCAAGTTTTTCAATTGAACCTTGTTTTCTGAGTACAAGTGCATTTTCAAGGCAGGAACATTTTTCAGCAACAACATCTTCATCTGCCAAGAGACCAATTAACTCATCTGCAGAAGTTTTTATTGTATTTACTCTGAGATATACGGGAACTTCACCAAGTGAATGTTCGAGAATTTTTTCTGCATTTTCTCTGCCATAAGAATTTATCCATAAATCAACTAGCCATTCGGGACAGGAATATTTAACTGAAAGATAATTTTTATCGCTTTCAGCAGGTAATTTAATGCCATTTTTCATAACGTTTCTGAGCACAGCATTCACAAGACCTGATGCAAAGGCTGACTTGTTATTTTTCACAAGATTAACACTTTCATTAATTGCTGCTGATGGAGGGATTTTGTCCATAAACAGCAACTGTAGCGCACCTAAACGCAGAGCAATAAGCACCTCAGGTTTAAGTTTCTTTATAGGCTGTTTCAGATAGCAAGACAGATTATAATCTATTGTCAACTGTCTTTCACAAACACCGTATACAAGCGCACTCACAAAAGCCTTGTCACGTACATCCATATTCTCTTTTTGCAAATATGTATCGAGTGTCAGATTTGAATAAGCGTTTGCAGAATGTATTCTCAAAAGAATTTCAAACGCTTTCTGACGTGGTGAATTTTTAGATGCCATTATCTTCTTCTGCCTCTGCCGAACATAATAATAAATCTTAAAAGGTTAGCAATTGAAGTTGCAAGTGCCGCAACATAAGTCATAGCCGCAGCAGACAAAACTTTCTTTGTGCCTGAAATTTCCTCTTCATCAAGAATATGAGTCTGAGAAATAACATCAACTGCTCTCTTACTTGCATTGAATTCAACAGGTAAAGTAATAAACTGAAAAACTGCAATCAATGCATATAAAGCAAGACCAATATCAACAAGAATTCCAAAATTGAGAAAAACACCTATAAGTGCAATTGGTATACCGAGAGTAGAGCCGATATTGCAGATGGGAATTATCGCATTTCTCCATTTTAAAGGAGCGTAACTCTGAGCATGTTGAGCAGCGTGTCCTGCTTCATGACATGCAACACCGATAGCTGCAACAGAAGTTGAACTGTATACTGCATCAGAAAGTCTTATAACCTTACTTTTCGGGTCATAATGGTCACTGAGTTTTCCTGAAACTCTTTCAATCTGCACATCATGAATTCCGTAAAAACTTAACACCTGCATTGCTGCATTTGCACCTGTAAGTCCTCTTGAAGACATAACACGTGAATATTTGTTAAAACTATTTTTAACTTTAATCTGTGCACCTATTGCAAACAAAAGTGCAGGACCAACAATTACAAGATAAAGCCAATAGCTTTCCATATAGTACCAAAACATAAAATCACCTATCCGATAATTTTGCCTTTTTCAAGCTTATTACCTGCTAAGAATGATGAGACATCCATTTGTTTTTTGCCGTCAGGCTGAATAATGTTCAATGAAACGCCGTTGCCGTCACCGCAGGAAACAATAAGTTGTTTTTTGTTTTCAACAATCTCTCCGGGTTTGCCACCAACATTTTCTTTATATTCGGCCTTGAAAATTTTATATTTCACACCATCAATAAATGTCACGGCAACAGGCCACGGATTGAGACCTCTGATTTTATTATAAACTGTCAAAGCAGTATCATTCCAGTTAATATTTGAGATTTCTTTACTAAGAAGAGGTGCATAAGTAGACTCCTCATCATTCTGTGGAACAGCCTCAAGTGTGCCTTCCTCGAGTTTTTTCAATGTTTCTTCAAGGACATCTGCACCAACAAAAGAAAGTCTGTCGTAAAGTTCGCCTGAAGTTTCATTAAAATCAATTTTCACACTTCTTTTTATAAGCATGTCACCTGTATCAAGACCTTCATTCATCATCATTGA
>JAZRNJ010000169.1:0-7070 GCA_045648125.1 Acutalibacteraceae bacterium | reverse complement strand
ATTGTTAAGAATTTCTGTATTTACAATCCCTCAGTCTTTTTGCTACGCAAAAGACAGCTCCCTTTACACAAGGGAGCCGAGGTTTACAATTAGTTTCAGGGTGATAAATTATAATTTATCGTTGTGTTTCAGTTTCAGCCTCCCTTTGAAAATGCAAGGGGAGGTGGCATTTTCGGAAGAAAATGAGGTCGGGGATTTTTCGTTGAAAATTATAATTTATCTGTATCTTTGTTTTAAAACTATAGGATATTTTTGAAAAAATCAGAATGTGTTGTGATAATGCACAATGAAAAAATGACGAAGAAAAGCCTGATTTTTTGGTCTTTATTTATAAGATTAGTGAATGTTTTGTGAACAGAAACAAAAAATATAAAAATTTTTTATTAAATTATTACATTTTGGTTGCAAAATTCGTTACAAAAGTGTATAATTATTTTGTGTTTTGGTAGCAAAATGCACAACCACCCGAAAATACACATCAAATCGGGCGATGGTATGGGACAAAGATTAAAGAGTGAGAGGGATTTTTATGGCAAATCGAGTATTTCAGAGTGTTGTTCATCAGATGAAGGATGCCATTGACAGAACTGTAGGCGTAATTGACGAAACCGGTGCAATTATTGCATGTAGTGAACTTTCAATTATCGGAGAAACAATTGCAGACAGTACAGTTGTGTTTGAAAACAACGAATGTGTGAAAGTCGGAACAAAAACCTTTAAGACACTTGGAAACCGTGTTAATGCAGAATATGCAGCCTTTGTTGAAGGCGACGATTTCGAGGCTCATAAACTTGTAAGTCTTGTCTGCATATCACTTGAAAATATCAAGCAGTGCTATGATGAAAAATATGACAGAGGCAATTTTGTAAAAAATGTTATTCTTGACAATATTCTTCCCGGTGACATCTTCCTTAAAGCAAGAGAACTTCGCTTTAACAGTGATGCATCGAGAGTTGTAATTCTTCTTAAAGTTTTCGGCAAAGATGAAGTAGCTGCAATTGAATCTCTGCAGAACATCTTCCCCGATAAAACAAAGGATTTTGTCATCGGTATCAACGAAACTGACATTGCCATCGTCAAAGAGGTTAAAGCAAACATTGAAACAAGAGATCTTGAAAAACTTGCCCGTTCAATAATTGACAGTCTTGGTGTTGAATATTATTCACATGTTCTTGTGGGTATCGGTTCAACAGTTACAGGTATCAAAAATCTTGCAAGAAGCTTTAAGGAAGCTCAGGTTGCAACAGAAGTAGGTAAATTCTTCGACACAGATAAAATCGTTATCAGCTACGATAACCTTGGTATCGCAAGACTTATTTATCAGCTTCCCACAACACTCTGTGAAATGTTCCTTAAAGAAGTGTTCAAGAAAGGCTCAATTGAAAGTCTTGACCACGAAACACTTTTCACAATCCAGCGTTTCTTTGAAAACAACCTTAATGTTTCCGAAACATCAAGAAAACTTTTTGTACATAGGAATACACTTGTTTACAGACTTGAAAAAATCAAAAAACTCACAGGTCTTGACCTTCGTGAATTTGATGATGCAATCGTATTCAAAGTAGCTCTTATGGTTAAAAAGTATCTTGACGCCAACCCGATAAAATATTGATTTTTCAAAAAAAGGATTTTAAAAGATGATTGACTTTATCAACGTTTCTAAAAGGTATGATAACGGCACTCAGGCTCTTAAAAACGTAAACATTCACATTGATGACGGTGAATTCGTTTTCGTTGTAGGTGCATCCGGTGCAGGTAAAAGTACCTTTCTGAAAATCCTGATGCGAGAAGAAGTTCCCACAACAGGTACGGTGATTGTCAACGGACATACACTGACCGAACTGAAAAAGAGAGATATACCTTATTTCAGACGTGACCTCGGAATTGTTTTCCAGGATTTCAGACTTATTCCGAACATGACAGTTTACGAAAACATCGCTTTCGCAATGCGTGTTATCGGTGCACGTGAATCGGAAATCAGAAAGAAAGTTCCCTTTGTTATTACCCGTGTGGGACTTTCAAACAAGGCAAGATGCTTCCCGAATGAACTTTCAGGCGGTGAACAGCAGAGAGTTGCTTTGGCAAGAGCACTTGTAAACGAGGCAAAAGTTATTATTGCCGATGAACCTACAGGTAACATTGACCCAACAATGGCTTTTGAAATTATTGACCTTCTCAAGGATATCAACGAGAAAGGCACAACGGTTATTATCGTTACACATGAACACGACCTTGTAAGACAGTTTGACAAGCGTGTAATTACCCTTGACGGCGGTAACGTTGTTGCAGACGGTGACCTGTCATCAAGTCCTCTTGTACGTAAGTATGAGAAAAAATATAATCAGGGTGATAAATCAATTCTCCGCCGTATGCGTAAAAAAGCGGCTGAGGCTTATTATCCCGATGAAGACAGTGTTGAAGACCTGAGTAAATTCATGGTTACTATGAGTGAAGAAAAAGAATCGGGTCACACAAATGAAATTGATGTTGACGAGATTTACAAAAATCTTGAAAGCAATAAATATTCAGTTTACCTCAACGATAATGATGATACGGACGGAGGTGCAGACTGATTATGAGAAAAACAGCAAGTGGTGGCAGCATAGGCTACCTTACCAAAGAGGGCTTAAAGAACGTGTGGCTTAACAGACTTATGTCTGTGGCATCAATTTCAGTTCTTCTTTCATGCCTTGTAATGATGGGTATTGCATTTATGCTTGTTGTCAATATGGAAAAAATCATCACAAACATCGAAGATTCAAACGTAATCGTAGCTTTTGTTGATGATAAAGCAACTGACGAAACGGTAGCACAGGTCAGAACAGACCTTATGAAAATCGAAAACGTAAAAGATTGTGAGTTTGTTTCAAAAGAAGAAGGCTTTGAAGAACAACTTAATGCCCTTGGTGGTGACAGAACTCTTTTTGAGGGAATGGACAACCCCCTCCCTGATTCATACAGAGTTATCCTTGATGACCTTACTCAGTTTGATTCAACTCTTTCTCAGATAAAAAGCGTAGACCATATACAGAGTGTACGTGAAGACAGAGAACTTTCTCAGCAGGTAGCATCAATCAGAAAAACTGTTACTTACATCAGCGTTGGTGTTATTCTCCTGCTCCTTGTAGTTTCACTTTTCATTATTTCAAATACAATCAAAATTACAATGTTCTCCCGTCGTCTTGAAATCAAGATTATGAAATCTGTTGGTGCAACTGCATGGTTCATCCGATGGCCCTTTATGGTTGAGGGTATGTCCCTTGGTATAATTGCAGGTCTCGTTTCATGGGGTGTTGTATGGGGTGTTTATGAACTGGTGGCAAATTCCTTCAGTGGCGGTTTAGGACTGTTTATGAACAGTGGACTCGTGCCATATAAAGAATACTCAGTTTTCATCCTCTGTGCATTCCTTGCAGTAGGTGTTATCACAGGTGCTTTTGGTAGTGCCGTATCAATCAGTAAATATTTGAAAGAACAGGAGTATGACCCGGATGAAGAATAAGTTATTCAGAATTCTTGCTTTGACTATGTCATTGGTTTTGATGTTTAACTTCATAATTTCCTCATCTGCTGCATCACAATCTGAACTCAAAGACCAGCTGGCAGATATTCAGGCAGAGCGTGAGGAAAAAGAGGACAAGCTCAACTCTCTCAAGGGAAACCTTGATAAGCAGGAAGAGTATGTTACAACTCTTTATTCTCAGATTGAAGCAATTCAGAAAGAAATTGATATCTATCAGGTGAAAATCAACGAGCTTAACGGTGAAGTTGAAAAAATTAACGAACAGATTGAAGCAAAGAACCAAGAAATTGCTGAAATCGAAGTCCAGATGGCAGATAAAAAAGAAGAAATAAAGGAAATAAAAGAAATGCTTGCTGTACGTATGAGAGCATCTTATATGTCAGGCAGCGGTTCATCTCTTAAACTTCTTCTCAGTGCAGACAACCTTGCATCATATCTTACAACAAGCGAGATGCTTAAAAGAATTGCAGATAACGATGACAGGATTATCAAAGCACTCATCAAAACTATGGAAGACCTTCTCAAACTTCAGGATGACCTTGAAAAGCAGAAGGTAGAACTTGCGAAAGAGAAAGAAACTCTCGAAGTCAAGAAAAAGGAACTTGAGGCTGAACAGAAAGTTTTCACAGACAGACAGACTGAAGTTTCAATGAAATACAAGGAAGCGAATGCTGCTCTTTTAAAACTTGACAGAGAAAGCAAGGCTTATAAAGATCAGATTGCTGCCCTTGACAGACAGGAATCTCAGCTTGAACAGCAGATTCAGAACATTATCACAGGTGGTCCGAGTGGCACAGGTGGTGCAGGAGTTAACTTTGCACCTTCAAGCAATCCCTCAGGTTACATCAATCCCGTTCCTTATTCAGATGCTTATGTTTCATCTGTTTACGGCATGAGAACAAACCCTGTAACAGGTGTTTATAAGCTTCACTCAGGTGTTGATATTTCCTGTGGTGGTTCAGGCGGACAGACAGGACCTTTCACAAAGAAAATTGTGGCTTCAAAAGCAGGTACTGTTTCTTACGCAGGTTGGTGCTCAGGCTATGGTAATACAGTGATGATTACCCATTCTGACGGCTACCTTACACTTTATGCTCACAACTATACACTTAATGTGTCAGTTGGTCAGCAGGTATCACAGGGTGACCAGATTGCAATTATGGGTACTACAGGTAACTCAACCGGTGCACATTGCCATTTTGAAATCCGTAATGGTATGTGGGGTTCAACAATCGACCCGTTACCGTATATCTAAATAATAAAACTCAACACCCGAAAAGGTAATTCTTTTTCGGGTGTTTTTGTTATATAAGAAGACTTCGTTATTTTGTGTCATGTTTATCATGATATTATCAATACAACAGGGTTTCAGAAGTAATCTATAAACTATTATTTTTTATATAACAGCACCGATTACCAACATTTCTTCAATTTTTTCATAAATTTCATCAAGTTGTGTCACGGGCAAAGGATTTTTTCCTTTGCCTATTTCTATTGTGAAAGCACTACGATGAAAACATTCAATGAACCAGTCCTTGAAACCGCCATGACTTGCAAGACCATCGTTTTCCACAAGCTGATAGCCGCTGCATACGCTGAAAATGTTGGCCATTGTGAAACTGTTTTCAGGAGTATCTTTACCGTATGCCCAATAAATTTCTTCGCCCTGAGAATGCATTGCAAATGCATGGTCTACGTTGTTTCTTTCGCAAAATTTCACAAGTGACTGTGTTTCCGGCTCACTATGAGGACCATGACCACCGTATCTTCGCGGTGAGGGCGAAGTAATTCCTTGTTCTGTTTCCATTTCTCTCAAAATATGCCATCCTGCATCAAAATTATGGTTGATGTCAACACCTCTTGCGTTTGCATTCCATGAAGATAAATCTCCTTCTGAAATCTCTTTCACAAGTTCTGTATATTCTCCTGCAGTATCTTCACCATTCAGGACAATTTCTACACCGTCAGGGTTAATGCAAGGAATGATTGTAATTCCCTTTGACATCAGTGAAGACCCAATGTCAACTCCTGACAGTTTTTTTCTCAGACCCATACATTCGCACACTCTTTCAAGAAATCGAAGTGTTACAAGACTTGTCAGCCATTCCTGAGCATGAAATCCACCTGCAAAAAGAACTACGTTTTTATAGTTGCCGAGACTGTATGCCGTGATATCTCTGCCACATACACTTTTTCCGATTGAATGAACTGTAAGGAAAGGATATCTGAGTTTCAGGTCTTTTTTTATCCTTTCTGAATGGGCATAATCATATTTTTCGGGTAAAATAATTCTGTTCATGAAAAAACCTCCGTAAAAATTTATGAATTTTAATAATTATAGTTTATTTTTTTTTGATAATATGCTACAATATAATGAATAGTAGGTATTACTGCTCAGAATATCTGAAAAGTGGTGAGATTATGGAACTTGAAGAAAAAAGAATAGACGGTGAAACGCTTTACGAGGGTAAAATTATTGACCTTGTGAAAGACACGGTACTTCTTCCCAATGGTGGGGAAGCAATACGTGAAGTTGTTGTTCACCACGGAGGGGTTTGTGTTGCTGCACTGACAGAAGAAGAGGAAGTTTTCCTTGTCAGTCAGTTCAGATATCCGAACCGTGGCGTTCTTCTTGAAGTCCCTGCAGGTAAACTTGAAAAAGGTGAAAAACCTTTTGAGGCTATAAAAAGAGAACTTAAAGAAGAAGTAGGTGCAGAGGCTGAAAAATTTTACTTCCTCGGCACATTCAATCCTACTCCTGCTTATTGCAGTGAGATAATTTATCTTTATGCCGCAACAGGTCTTACTTTCTCAGGGCAGAAACTTGATGAAGATGAGTTTCTCAATGTGGAAAAGATGCCGCTTAGAGATGCTGTGAATAAAATTCTTTCAAATGAAATTACAGACGGCAAAACTCAGGCACTTCTCCTTAAAACATTTATGCATCTTAAAGAAAAAAGTTTACACGAATATTTAATTACGGAGGATTAATTTATGGAAAAGAAACAATGGTACAAAGACGCGATAGTTTATCAGATCTGGCCCAGAAGCTTCTGCGATGGTAATGGGGATGGTATTGGTGACCTCTGGGGTGTTCTCAGCAAACTTGATTACATTAAATCTCTCGGTGTTGACGTAATCTGGTTCTCACCTCTCTATCCATCTCCCAACGAAGACTACGGCTACGATATCGCTGACTACAGAAATATTTCTCCCGATTACGGTGACCTTGACCTTTTCAAGAAAGTTCTTGATGAATGTCACAAGCGTGGTATGAAGGTTATTATGGACCTTGTTGTCAACCACACATCACGTCAGCATGAATGGTTCCTTGAAAGCCAGAAAGGTCACGATAATCCTTATCACGACTACTATTTCTGGAGAAAAGGTAAATCAGATAAAAAACCTCCCAATAACTGGCTCTCGACTTTCGACGGTGACGCTTGGGAATATAACGAAAACCTCGATGAATATTATCTTCACATTTTCGCAAAAGGTCAGCCCGACCTTAACCATGACAACCCCAAGGTAAGAGAAGAAGTTAAAG
>JAZRNJ010000168.1:0-20014 GCA_045648125.1 Acutalibacteraceae bacterium | reverse complement strand
TGTTTACATTCAGTGCAAGCAAGTGTGATTTTTACTCTCATGACGGCACCTCCATTTTACCGGATATAAGAATTAGCCTCCCTCACAAAAGGGCACAAAAAAATAACCCTCTTTCAGAGGTGCAATAATCATACCATAAATATCAAGATAAGTCAAGCAATTTTTTTAAAATATTTTATTATTTTTAAAGGTCATCAGGATCTTGTTCCGGAACCTCACCGCTGCTACTATATGGTGTGCCTCGGTAACTTCCGAGAATATCAATAGGGTTCTGGGTTGAGTTAATTGACCACACATTTATCATGCTTTCAATAATATCTTTGTTCTTTACTTTTTTGTTTTTATTGTTTTTATTTTCCATATCAATACCTCCGTAGTCGGACAGGAAATGCCGTCGGTATTAATATTCCATTTTAATTCTCCGTAATACTCTTTTTGCGTTTTTTAACTGCTCTGTAAATAAGAAATCCGATTACTGTGCAGGGAATTGCAACAATAATGAGTTTAATGATAAGTTCTTTCGGTATATACTTATATATACTGTCACCGATTATTGTAAAAAGAAGAACTCTGGGATAAATACCTAATATCGAAAAGAAAAGGTACGGCAAAAAACTGTAATTTGAAGAACCAATAAACAAACTTGTGAAGTCGATGGGAAAAGCAGGTAAAACACGTGCAATAAACAGAAATGAGTTTTTTGTTTTAGATTTCATGTTCAGAAGCTTTTTACCACCCTTATTTTTTTCAAGAAGTTTTGCAACATATTCTCCACCGAGAAATTTTCCGAGAAAGTAAGTGATAGTCACTTCAATAATAAGACCAAGAAGATTAAGTATGAGTGCCACGGGTGTATCAAAAGAAATTCCCACGGAAACATAAATCATCATTGCAGGTACTACAAATACTACACTTTTGAGTGCATAAACACCCAATACTGCTAAATAGGCATACCATATTACACCTATTGACCCGACTAATGCTCTCAGGTCTAGGTTTACAAGTTTATCGTAGTTAATAATAACTGCAACAAATATTATAATTGCAATTGCCACACGTAAAATAACAGAAAAAATTTCTTTGTTTTTTGTTTTCATATTATCCCCCAAAAAGATGATACTAAAAAAGTATATCCTATTTTATATATGATTTCAAGTTATTTACAATTTTTCCATAGACATTTTTAAATTTCTGTGATACAATATTTGAGTATATTCTGAAAAAAGGAGGTAAGCTTATGACTTTTCGAGAAAAAAGCGAACGTGCTGCAATAGGCAAAGCACTTGATGTGCTTCTGGGTTATGTAAAAAAAGACCCCGATGCAAATATCGGCAAACTTGTTGATTTTGCTGAAAAGTATGTAGGTTCAATTTTCCCCGGCAAAAACTTTGATGCAATGCGTAAAGGTGCACAGAATCCCGATAATATCTGGGTAAAGCTTACCAAATCCATTTTAAACGACACAGACAAGAATATTGTTAAGAAAATGCTTCTTGCTTTCGGTCTCGGTGCAGGTGTTCACGGTACAAAGAAAGTAAGAGAAAACAGAGAAAAATTAAAATGCAATATTCCTTGGATTATTCTCATGGACCCCACCTCTGCGTGTAACAAAAACTGCAAAGGTTGTTGGGCAGCAGAATACGGTCATCAGCAGAGTCTGACTTATGATGAAATGAACGGTGTTGTAAATCAGGCAAAGGAACTGGGCACACATCTGTTTATGTTCACAGGCGGAGAACCTCTTATAAGAAAAAATGATATAGTAAAACTCTGTAATGAACATCCCGATTGTGTTTTCCTTGCTTTCACAAACGCAACACTTATTGACGACGATTTCTGTGAAGCAATAAAGGAAGCAGGTAACTTTGTTCCCGTTGCAAGTATTGAAGGTACGGAAGAAAGTAACGACTACAGACGCGGTGATGGAAGTTATCAGACAACAATTGATGCGATGAAACTTCTTAAAAAGCACGGCATCTTCTTCGGTATGTCAGTTTGTTATACAAGCAAAAATGTTGACTTTGTAACAAGCGATGAGTTTATCGACAAAATGATTGACCTTGGTGTTAAAATCGGTATGTATTTCAACTACATGCCTGTCGGTAAAGATGCTGTTCCTGAACTTATTCCCACACCTGATCAGAGAAAGCACATGTACGCATGGCTCAGAAGAATGAGAAATTCAGAAACAGGCAAACCTGTATTTGTTTTTGACTTCCAGGATGACGGTGAATATGTGGGCGGATGTATTGCAGGTGGCAGAAACTACTTCCACATAAACTCTGCAGGTGATATGGAACCTTGCGTTTTCATTCACTATTCTGATTCAAACATCAGAACTCATACAATTCTTGAAGCACTCAGAAATCCTCTTTTCCAGGCATATTACAAAAATCAGCCTTTCAACGACAACCATTTAAGACCTTGTCCCATGCTTGAAAATCCTGATTGCCTGAGAAAGATTATAAAAGACACAGGCGCTAAGTCAACAGATTTAATCGCACCTGAAGATGTAGACACCCTTTGTTCACGTTGTGATAAATTTGCAGCGGCATGGAAAGATGAAGCGGAAAAACTCTGGAATTCCACAACTCACAGAGAAACAAAAACTTATTACTACCGTGACACTCCCGAGGGAAAAGCAGAACTTAATAATAAATAAAAAATTATCACCGTGTATCCTTTAAATTTTACGAAGGATACACGGTGATTTTTATTATGCTTTATTTATTGTTTCAATAAGTGTAAAGTAGAAATCTTCAAAACTTGTTGGATAATCTATTGTACCGCAGAAATCGAAGTGGTCGAAGCCTTCCATAATCGGCATATAATACCATACACCGGTTTCAATTTTTTCTCCTGCTTTTACGGTTTCTTCATAACTCTTTGCTTTGTCTGCATCAGTAGCAGGATAAAGGGCACTTGCAAGGGGAACAATGCCGTCATTCTTCGCCCATGTTTCATCCATGTAAACTCCGTCAATTGTCTTACCCTCAGTAGCACCGATGTAAAGTGATGTAAGGTAGAACATTGCAAAGTTTGATGCAATCGGCAGATATGTTCCACATTCAGTTTTGAAACTTGAGTTGCAGGAATATGAGTAATAATACGCTGTGTCAATAGTTTTGATTTTTTCGTTGAGTTCACGCGAGCCTCTCAGAGTCAAATCATATCCGCAGTTATCCTGAGCTTCGACTGCAGTTTTAATTGTTTTCCAACTGAATTTTGCTCTTTCTTCACCCTGTTTGGGAGTAATTCCCATGTGTCCCATAGGAAGATCCCACATAAGAACATTACTTCCGAAAACTGCACCTGCAAAATTAAGAAGTGCAATAATTCCTGTCATAAGGAAAGAATCGTGGATAAGGTTTGCAATAGGTGAGCCGTTATGTACGCCTGAGAAAGTTATAACAGAATAAATTGCATCTTTATGTCCACCTGTGAAAAGTGGTGAGGTTTTATCTCCTGTTGCAGCAATTTCTGCTTCATCACCGTAAGCAATAAGTGAAGCAAAAAGTCTTACTGTATGACCGCCGAAAGAGTGACCTACAAGATTGATTTTTTCTTTCATATCCCAAGGCTCTCCCATAAGAGGTTTGCCTGTGTAGTCATAACCGTAACGGTCGTGACTGTGTTCTTTTGAATGTGCTTCCCCATAGTCAACAACAGTTCCCGTAAGCTGAGCATAAAGTTCACAAGCTCTGTCCCATGCGCTGTTGAAAGGTCCTACAACCGCTGCATAAGCTTCAATTCCATTTGAATTATAAAGGTCTATTACATCTCCCTCGGAAGATGCCCAACCTCCCCAATATGCTTCTTCACCGTATTTGTCCCAACCGCCCATACCGTGGACAAAAATCCAGGGATGTTTGTTTGTAAGGTCGTATGTTTTGCCTTCAAATTCAACTTTGTTACTTTCTGCAAAAGCAGTTGCGCTGAACATAGTGAAAACCATAACCATTGCTAATAAAATACTTATAACTTTTTTCATATTTTTACCTCCTTACAAATAGGTATCTATATGAATATAATAACAGTTGCATCAGTTCATGTCAAATTAAAATTTATTATAAAAAATCTCCTGTTTCACAACGAAAACAGGAGATTTGTTTTATTTTATTCTTCTGCAGGAAGATTTATCATAATTGCAAGTTCATCAAGCTGTGCTGTATCAATAACTGAGGGACAGTCTGTCATGGGTTCACTTGCATTCTGTACTTTCGGATATGCAATAACATCACGGAGAGTTTCACATCTGAGCATCTGCATAACAAGTCTGTCAAGACCGATACCCATACCGCCGTGAGGAGGTGCACCGTATTTGAAAGCATCTGTAAGATAACCGAACTTTGCATGTGATTCTTCTTCGCTGAGTCCGAGAAGTCTGAACATTCTGTTCTGAAGGTCAGGGTTTGTGATTCTGATTGAACCACTTGAAAGTTCAATTCCGTTAAGAACAAGGTCATAAGCCTTTGCTCTTACATTTGCTTTGTCTGTTTCAAGGTAATCAAGACATTCATCCATGGGAGATGTGAAAGGATGGTGCATTGCAACCCAAGTCTGACTGTCTTCATCCCAATCGAAGAAGGGGAATTCAATAATCCAGAGAAGATTGAATTTTGATTTGTCGATAATATCAAGTTTCTTTGCAACTTCACATCTGAGTGCACCGAGAACTGAAAGAACGATAGAATTCTTTGTGTCACCTACAATAAGAATTACATCGCCATTTTCTGCACCGCATTTTTCTTTGATTGCATTCATTTCATCTTCTGTCATGAACTTTGCAAATGAAGATGCAATTGTGCCGTCTTCAGCAATTCTCGCCCAAGCAAGACCTTTTGCACCGATACCACGTACAAACTCTGTAAGTTTATCAACTTCTTTTCTTGTAAGAACATTGAATGCATTTTTTGCAGTAATTGCTCTTACAGAACCGCCACCTTCTATTGCAGAAGTGAACACACCGAAACCACAGTTTTTAACTGTTTCACTCAGGTCAACAAGTTCCATTGCAAAACGTGTGTCGGGTTTGTCGCTACCGTAACGGTCCATAGCCTCTTTGTAAGTAAGACGGGGAATGGGAGTTTCAATTTCCACATCAATTGCTTCTTTGAAAACTCTCTTGATGTAGCCTTCACCGATTGAAAGAACGTCTTCCATATCAACAAATGACATTTCAAAGTCAATCTGTGTGAATTCAGGCTGTCTGTCTGCACGGAGGTCTTCGTCACGGAAGCAACGTGCAATCTGCATGTATCTGTCAAAACCTGCTACCATTGAAAGCTGTTTGTAAAGCTGAGGTGACTGAGGAAGTGCATAGAATGTTCCTTTGTGAATTCGGCTGGGAACAAGGAAGTCACGTGCACCTTCGGGAGTTGATTTGATGAGCATGGGAGTTTCAATTTCGATAAATCCGTTTTCATCAAAATAGTCACGGGTAATTTTTGTGATTTTATGACGCATGAGAATATTTTTCTGAAGGTCAGGTCTTCTTAAGTCAAGATATCTGTACTTAAGTCTTGTCAGTTCACTTGTTGCGCAGTTTTCAACAATTTCAAAAGGAGTTGTTTCACTCTTTGCGAGAAGTCTTAAATCATCAACGAAAATTTCAATTTCACCTGTGGGAATGTCCATATTTTTTGATGAACGCTCTCTTACTTCACCACTTGCCATGAGAACAAATTCACTTCTGGCAGAGAAAGCCTTTTCAAAAATTTCTTTATCTGTTGTATCGTCAAATGCAAGCTGAACAATACCTGTTCTGTCTCTCAGGTCGATGAAAATGAGAGCACCAAGGTCACGCTGACGCTGTACCCAACCTGCAACTGTTACTTTTCTGCCGATATCTTTTGCAGTAAATGTACCGCAGTAATCGGTTCTTTTTTTTCCTACCATTGTATCCATAGTATTTTTCCTTTCTGTCAACCGAGAATAGAACTTAAATCAAAGCCTTCTCCCATGTAGTCACCAAGACCTTTTGCTGCATTCTGAACCATAATGTTCATGAAATCTTCAGCAAATGTATCAAGTTCCACTTCTGCCATATCGCCTGTTTCCATGTTTTTAAGCATAGCTTTATTGTTATCAATTTCGCTGTCGCCGAGAACCATTGAATACTGAGCACCGATTTTACCTGCAAATTTCATCTGAGCTTTAACGGAACGACCAACAACATCAAACTGTGCACTGATGCCACCTGCTCTCAGGTCAGTTACAATTTCAGCTGCTGCAAGAGAAGCTTTTTCGCCGATTGATGCAATATAAACTTCACATCCTCTGCCCTCAGGAAGCTCAATTCCCTGGGCATCAAGAAGAAGAAGAAGTCTTTCAAGTCCCATAGCAAAACCAAGTGAAGGTGTATGAGCACCACCCATTTCTTCAACGAGACCGTCATATCTTCCGCCACCACAAACTGTTCCCTGAGCACCGATTTCTGTTGATACAAATTCAAAAACAGTTTTTGTATAATAGTCAAGACCTCTTACAATCTGAGGATTGATTTTGTATTCAATTTTCATTGTTTCAAGATATTTCTTTACCATTTCAAAATGTTCTTTACATTCATCGCAAAGATAATCAAGAACAACGGGAGCTTTTTCTGCAATGCCTGAACAAACAGGGCTTTTGCAGTCAAGAATTCTCATGGGATTTCTGTCAAGTCTGTCAAGACATGTTTCACAGAGATCGCCTTTGTAGCTTTCAAAATACTCTTTGAGTGCTTTGTGATATTCTGCACGGCATTTGGGACAACCGATTGAATTTATCTGAAGTTCAAGATTCTGAATTCCGAGGAATCCGAAAATTTCATTTGCAAGAGAAATGATTTCCGCATCAGCAGCAGGTGATGCTGTGCCGAAACATTCAACACCAAACTGATGGAATTCTCTGAGTCTTCCTGCCTGAGGTTTTTCATATCTGTAACATGAAGTTACATAGCACACTTTCTGAGGAAGTGCATCATTGAAAAGACCGTGTTCAAGGAAAGCACGTACTGCACCTGCAGTACCCTCAGGTCTGAGCGTAATTGAACGGTCACCCTTGTCTGTGAATGTGTACATTTCTTTCTGCACAACATCAGTTGTGTCACCAACCGAACGCTGGAAAAGTTCTGTCTGTTCAAAAACGGGAGTTCTGATTTCTTTGAAACCGAATGTTTCTGCAATTTCAAGAGCAGTTTTTTCCACAAACTGATTTTTGTAACTTACTGCAGGCAGAACATCCTGAGTTCCTTTGATTGCTTTGATATTTAACTGCATAAAAACTATCCTTTCGGAAAAACAGCCGATAAAAATTTATCGACTGTTTAATTTATATTACTGATTTTCTTCTGCCAATGTTTCTTCGGAAACTTCTTCTGACTCCTCTTCTGCATCAATGTGCTCAGTAGTAGTCATTGTTGCCAGTCTTTCGCCCTCTGTAACTTTCATTACACGGACACCCTTTGAAGGTCTTGCGAAAGTGCTTATTTCATTTGCAGGAATTCTGATGATGATACCATCTGAAGAAATAAGAATTACGTCATCGTTTTCTTCAACAACGCTGATTGCACTGACATCACCGAACTGTTCTGCTCGGTAGTTCATAACGCCCTTACCACCTCTTGACTGAATACGGTAATCATCGTTATTACTTCTTCTTCCGTAACCTCTTTCGTTAACTGTAAGAACTGTTGTGCCTTCTCTGATAACGTCAAAGCCTATAACTTCGTCACCGTCTCTCAGATCAATTGCCTTAACACCTCTTGCAGTTCTGCCGAGAACACGTGCATCATTTTCATTGAAACGGATACACATACCTTTCTTTGTTGCAACAAGAAGGTCATCGTTACCTGTTGTCAGTTTAACCCATGCAAGTTCATCACCCTCATCAAGGTTAACTGCAATAATACCACTCTTACGTACATTTTTATATTCAGAAACTGCTGTTCTTTTGATAATACCATTTCGTGTAACCATGCAAACGTATTTATCATCGTCTTCTTCAGGTTTAACACGAATCATTGCAGTTACTTTTTCTTCCTGAGTGATGGGAAGAAGGTTTACAATATTCATACCCTTACTTGTACGGCTTCCTTCAGGAATTTCATAACCTTTGAGTCTGTACATTCTGCCGGCATTTGTGAAGAAAGCAACGTAGTCGTGAGTTGAACATGTAAACATTGTTTCAACAATATCTTCTTCACGGCGTGTAAGACCTTTAACACCACGACCGCCTCTTCTCTGAATCTGATAAGTTTCAGTAGGCTGACGTTTGATGTAACCGAGAGTTGTCATTGTGTAAACACATTCTTCTTCGGGAATAAGATCTTCAATGTCAACTTCACCACTGACATTTGCAATTTCAGTTCTTCTGTCATCACCGAATTTATCACCGATTGCCATTGCCTCTTCTTTAACAATTGCAAGAACTCTTGATTCATTTGCAAGAATATCAAGATAATCAGCAATTTTTTCTTTAAGAGCAAGAAGTTCTTCTTCAATTTTTTCTTTTTCAAGACCTGTCAACTGACCAAGACGCATCTGAACAATTGCCTGAGCCTGAACCTCGTCAAAAGCAAAACGAGACATAAGAACTTCTTTACCTTCTGCAATACTCTTTGAATTTCTGAGAATTGAAATAACCTCATCAATAAAGTCAAGTGCTTTTTTAAGAGCTTCCAGTATATGTGCTCTTTCCTGAGCTTTTTTAAGATTAAAACGTGTTCTTCTTGTAATAACTTCGCACTGATATTTTATATAGTGCTGAAGAATTTCTTTAAGTGTAAGAATTTTCGGTACACCGTCAACGATAACAAGGTTGATTACACCGAAAGTTGTCTGAAGTTGAGTGTAAGTATAAAGCTGATTGAGTACAACCTGAGGATTAGCATCTCTTTTCAGGTCAACCTGAATATGCATACCTTCACGTGAAGAATAGTCGTTGATATCAGCAATACCTTCAATTCTCTTATCTTTAACAAGGTCTGCCATACTTTCAATAAGTCTTGCCTTATTAACAACATAGGGAATTTCTGTGATGTTAATTGAAAATCTGCCGTTTTTATTTTCAACAATTTCAGCTCTTGCTCTTACTACAACTTTACCTTTACCTGTAGCGTAAGCAGCACGTATACCTGCTTTACCCA
This sequence comes from Acutalibacteraceae bacterium, assembly GCA_045648125.1. Lineage (GTDB taxonomy): Bacteria > Bacillota > Clostridia > Oscillospirales > Acutalibacteraceae > SIG575. The sequence continues at coordinate 10,887 of JAZRNJ010000168.1, read as the reverse complement.
TAATAATACCACGGGTAGGAAAGTCAGGTCCTTTGATATGTTCCATAATATCATCAAGTGATGCATCAGGATTATCAATAACACAACACATACCGTTAATAACTTCTTTTAAGTTATGAGGAGGCATATTTGTTGCCATACCAACAGCAATACCCATTGAACCGTTCACAAGAATATTAGGAAATCTTGACGGAAGAACTGTTGGTTCTTTAAGACGGTCATCGTAGTTCATTGTAAAATCTACTGTGTCCTTATCAATATCTGTCAGCATTTCAAGAGCAATTTTGCTCATTCTTGATTCAGTATAACGGTAAGCAGCAGGTGGGTCACCGTCAACAGAACCGAAGTTACCGTGACCGTCAACAAGCATATATCTCATTGAGAAATCCTGTGCAAGACGTACCATTGCATCATAAACTGAAGAGTCACCGTGTGGATGATATCTACCGAGAACAGAACCAACTGTATCGGCACATTTTCTGTGTGCTTTATCAGGAGTAAGACCGTTTTCGTGCATTGTATAAAGAATTCTTCTGTGAACAGGTTTAAGACCGTCTCTAACATCAGGAAGTGCACGGGAAACGATAACTGACATTGAATAGTCAAGGAAAGAGCTTCTCATTTCATTGTCAATGTCTACATTTATGATTTTTGAATTTTCAAATGATTGAATTTTATGTTCTTCGCTCATTATATTCACCGTTCCTTATTTTTTTACCGCTAAAATCAAACGTCAAGGTTCTTAACGTATTTTGCATTCTTTTCAATAAATTCACGTCTGGGTTCAACCTTATCACCCATAAGAATTGAGAATGTTTCGTCTGCTTTCATCGCATCCTCAACGTTAACTCTGAGCATAGTTCTGTATGCCGGGTCCATAGTTGTTTCCCAGAGCTGCTGTGCGTCCATTTCACCAAGACCTTTGTAACGCTGAATGTCGCAGCTTCCGCCGAATTCTTCAATAACTTCATCTCTTTCTTCATCTGAGAAAGCATATTTTACTTTTTTACCCTTTGAAATTTTGAAAAGAGGGGGCTGTGCAATATAAACATGACCTTCATCAATAAGAGGACGCATATATCTGAAGAAGAAAGTAAGAAGAAGTGTTCTGATATGAGCACCGTCAACGTCAGCATCGGCCATAATTACTATTTTGTTATAACGGAGTTTTTCAATATCAAAATCTTCGCCGATACCTGTACCAAGTGCAAGAACAACAGGAGTAAGTTTATCGTTACCGATAACTTTGTCAAGTCTTGCTTTCTCAACGTTGAGCATTTTACCCCAGAGAGGAAGAATTGCCTGATATTCTCTGTCACGTCCGTTCTTTGCAGAACCACCCGCAGAGTCACCCTCTACGATGTAAAGTTCTGTGAGAGTTGAATCTTTTGAAGTGCAGTCTGCAAGTTTTCCGGGAAGTGAGTTTGATTCAAGAGCTGATTTTCTTCTTGCTAAATCTCGGGCTTTTCGTGCTGCTTCTCTTGCACGTGCTGCTTCAAGAGCTTTGTTGAAAATTGCTTTGATAACAGCAGGATTTTCTTCAAAATATGTTGTCAGTTTTTCATAAACTGTCTGTGAAACAAGAGGAGTAATATCTGTATTACCAAGTTTACCTTTAGTCTGACCTTCAAATTCGGCCTCTGTAAGTTTAACGCTGATAACTGCTGTAAGACCTTCTCTTACGTCATCACCTGAAAGCTTTTTGTCGCCATCTTTGAGAATATTATATTTTTTGCCGTAATCGTTGAAAACACGGGTCAGTGCAGTTTTGAAACCTGTTTCATGAGTACCACCGTCAACTGTACGTACATTATTTGCAAATGAAAGAATTGTTTCATTGTAACCGTCATTGTACATAAGTGCAACTTCTGCACTTCTGTCACCACTTACTGATGAAAAATGAATTGCATTATCATGAAGGGGAGTAAGTCCTCTTGATTCATTGATATATTCAACGAAACTTCCGATACCGCCTTCGTAGCAATAAACTTCTTCAACAATATTTTCAGGATCACGACTGTCTGTCAATGTAAGTTTGAGACCTGCATTAAGGAATGCAGTTTCACGGAGTCTTCTCTGAAGAGTTTCAAATTCGTATTCTGTTGTTTCTGTGAAAACTTCAGGGTCAGCCTTGAATTTAACAAGTGTACCTGTTTCGTTTGTGTCGCCTACGATTTCAAGTTCTGTTGCAATGTTACCTCTTGTAAATCTCTGACGGTGAATATGTCCGTCACGTGAAACTTCAACTTCAAGCCACTCTGAAAGTGCGTTAACAACAGATGAACCAACACCGTGAAGACCACCTGAAACTTTATAACCGCTTCCGCCGAATTTACCGCCGGCATGAGGAACAGTAAGAACAACAGTTACAGAAGGAAGTCCTGTTTTTTCATTGATTTCAACTGGAATACCACGTCCGTTATCTCTTACAGATATAACATTATCCGGATGAATTTCTACCTCAATATGAGTACAGAAACCTGCAAGAGTTTCGTCAACAGAGTTGTCAACAATTTCATAAACAAGATGATGAAGACCTTTAGGACCGGTTGAACCTATATACATACCGGGACGTTTTCTTACAGCTTCAAGTCCTTCAAGAACCTGAATCTGGTCAGCGCCGTACTCTTCGTTAACAGCAGTGTCCATTTCTGTTTCATCGTCAAATTTAATCAGTTTTTCTTCCATGATTTCTTCCTGATTTTCTTTTGCGATGTTTTCAAAATTATCCAATGTTATACCCTCCATAAACCTGATAAAATCATTTCGGTTTTATTTGTTATTTTCATATATGTTTGCTGCTCTTTTAAGGAGCGTTGATGAGGAAATCTGAGATATATAAACTTTGTTACCGTCACTTTTGTTATTTGTAAGAATAAAAGTTTTCGGTAATTCAAAACTTACGTTTATAACTTGTTTGTTTTTTTCAGCAACTGCAAGATAATCTCTCGTTGCTTTAGAAACAGTTGTATTATCAAGGTCAAAAATTCCGATAATATCATCCTGCATAATAACTGTTTCCTGACCTAAATGAAGGTACATAAAATCACCTTAAATTATTTTTCCGTTTTCAATATGAAAACTTTTACCACTTTGCATTCGCAGAACCTGAGTAGGTTCACAGCAGGAAATAAAAACCTGCCAGTCTTTTAATTTATTTAAAATATAATCCTGGCGACCTGTATCAAGCTCACTCATAACATCATCAAGAAGTGCCACAGGCTGTTCATCATTTATTTGTTTGATAAGTGATGCTTCAGCAAGTTTCAGAGATAATGCAGCAGACCTCTGCTGACCTTGTGAACCGAAATTTTTTATGTTCTTTGAATTTAAAATTACATCAAAATCATCTCTGTGGGGACCTTTTGAAGTAAATTTATTTTTTATATCGTTTTCACGTGATTTTTTCAGTGCATCTGAAAGAGATGAAATAATTTCTTTTTCTTCCGATTTATTTTCTCTTCCTACCTGATTATATTTTATTTCAAGAATTTCTCTTCCGTTTGAAATACCGTCATAAATTTCTATTGCAGATTTTGTAAGTGCATCAGTATATTTAATTCTTTCAGAAGTAATTTTTCCGCCTAAATTTGCAATAGTTTCATCCCAGCAGTCAAGCATATCAAATTCATAAGATGTACTGCCAAAATTTTTAAGAAGAGCATTTCTCTGTTTCAGACTTCTTACATAATCAGAAAGCATTCTTGCATAAGAAGGTTTTAACTGACTTATTGCAATATCAAGAAATCTTCTTTTTTCATCAGGTCCGCCTTTTATTAAATTAAGATGTGACGGTGAAAATACAACGGAAAAAAATTCTCCTATTATACTTCTGGGGGAAACCATTTTAACTCCGTTTTTATAAGTTTCCTGTTTAGAAATGTCACTTGAAAGTAAAATATTCTGTTCACGGTTTTCGGAAAAATAATCCATGGAAATTTCATATTTTTCTTCATTATACGGAATCATTTCTGAATTTTTTCTTGTACGGAAACTTTTAAAACCGGTAAAGAGCCATATAGCTTCAATGATATTTGTTTTACCCTGACCGTTTTCACCATAAATAACATTTATTCCTTTATCAGGAATAAATTCTACATCTTTTAAATTACGAAAACTTTTTGCTTCAAATTTTGTAATTATCATTTTAAATAATCTCGTAAATTTTTCTTTCAAACTCTGCTTTATCACCAACACGCATTTTTTTACCACGCTGTGTGCAGATTTCTCCGTTAACTCTGACTTCGCCTTCCTGAATTACTATTTTTGCATGACCGCCTGACTGTACAGCATCACACATTTTAAGAAAAGCATCAAGTCTGATAAATTCAGTTGATATAGAAATTTTTTTAGTTTCTTTTTCTTTGACTTTAACTTTTATTTTCATTATGCTTTCAACCTCATAGGTAAAACAAGATAAAGGAAATTGTCATTTTCGGGAGGAAGAATAACTATGGGAGAAGTAGGACCGTTAAGTTCAATTCTTACCTCGTCAACATTACAATTTTTAAGTGCATCAAAAATGTATCTGTTATTAAAACCGATTTCAACACGTCCACCGTCAATTTTTGCAGGAATTTTATCGTTTGCAGTACCGACAGAAGTTACGCTTGAAATTTTAATTGAATCTGTGTCAAAAATACATCTCAGAGGACTCTTGAATTTATCTGTGATAATAAGAGAAGTTCTTTCAATACTCTGAATGAAAGTTTTTGTGTCAACACGTGCCACAGTTGTACCTGAAAGAGGAATTGCAGTTGTGTAGTTAAGAAACTCACCTTCAAGAAGTCTTGAAACGATTGTGTAATTATCAACTTCAAAACTGATGTGTCTCTTACCCACATTAATTGCGATTACACCATCAGGTGAAGATGCTGTTTTAACAACTTCATCAATTGATTTTGCAGGTACAACAAATGAAACATCATTTCCTGAATAATCAATATTTTCTGTTCTTATTGCAAGACGGAAACCATCAAGAGCAACAAGTTTGATTTTCTTTTCAGAAATTTCAAATTTTATACCTGTATGTATAACTTTTGAATCATTTGTAGCAACTGCAAAAATTGTCTGGCTTACCATTTCTTTAAGAATTTTGCTTTCAACTACAATAGGAAATCCTGAATCTACATTTGGAATTTCAGGGAAATCTGTTGCAGAAATTCCCATAATTGAAAATTCTGATTCACCACTTTTTATTTTGTATTTAAGTCTGTCATCTTCTGAAAAAATTGAAACTGTTTCACCGGGAAGATGGCGAAGAATATCACAAAGAGTTTTTGCATTGAGAACAATGCTGCCCGGTTCTTCAATTTTTGCATTTATTGAAGTATTGATACCTACTTCAAGGTCATAAGCACTCAGAATAAGTTCATTACCGAGAGCTTTAAGTAAAATTCCTTCAATTGCAGGAATAGTTGATTTAGTTGAAACAACTTTCTGAATTACCTGACATACTTCAGATAATTTCTGTGTGTCGCAGATTACTCTCATCAGAAAAACCTCCGTGATAAAGAAAAGAAATAATATAATTATTTTAGTATTAGTAGTAGGGGGTGTTTAAAATGTGTAAAAGTCGTCTGAAACTTTATTCTGCTTGAACTTTTTACAAATTTTTGTTTGAAAATAATTTTAATACATTTTAAAGTTTTTAAAGTTTAAAATGTGGAAAGTAAAATGTTTAAAAACTCCATGTGGAAAATGTAAAAAAATGTGGAAAACTTTTTCACACTTATTTAATAATATCTGTTCCCATGTAAGGTACAAGAACTTCAGGAATTGTAACTGAGCCGTCTTCATTCTGGAAGTTTTCAAGAATAGCAGCAGTTGTTCTGCCGATTGCAACACCTGAACCGTTAAGTGTATGAACAAGCTGTGCCTTTGATTTTGCATCTTTCTTGAATCTTATTGAAGCACGTCTTGCCTGGAAATCTTCAAAGTTTGAACATGAAGAAATTTCAACATATCTGCCGTAAGAAGGCATCCACACTTCGATATCATAAGTTTTTGCTGATGAGAAACCAATGTCACCTGAAGAAAGAGCAACAACTCTGTAAGGAAGTCCGAGAAGCTGAAGAACTCTTTCAGCATCGTTTGTAAGTTTTTCAAGTTCTTCGTAAGAAGTTTCGGGATCTGCAAATTTAACAAGTTCAACTTTATTGAACTGATGTTGTCTGATAAGACCTCTTGTGTCTCTGCCCGCAGAACCTGCTTCTGCTCTGAAACATGCTGAATAAGCGCAGTAACTGATAGGAAGTTTTGCACCGTCAAGAATTTCATCTCTGTGCATGTTTGTTACTGGAACTTCTGCTGTAGGAATAAGGAAATAATCATTTGTTGTTTTGAAAGCATCTTCTTCAAATTTAGGAAGCTGACCTGTACCTGTCATTGAAGCACGGTTAACCATGTAGGGAGGCATAACTTCTGTATATCCGTTATCGATATGTGTGTTAAGGAAGAAGTTTATGATAGCTCTTTCAAGTCTTGCACCGAGACCTTTGTAGAAATGGAATCTTGTACCTGTAACTTTAGCAGCTGTTTCAGGATCAAGAATACCAAGGTTTGCACCGATATCCCAATGTGCTTTTGCTTCAAAATCAAAGTTTCTGGGTTCACCCCATTTTCTTATTTCAACATTTTCTGAATCATCTTTACCGATAGGAGTTGATTCACTGGGAATGTTGGGGAATTCATACATAATTTTTTTCTGTTTTTCTTCAAGTTCAGAAAGAACGGCATCATTTGCTTTAACACATTCTTTGATTTCGTTCATTCTTTTCATTATTTCAGAAATATCTCCGCCTTCTTTTTTTATCTGCGGAATTTTTTTACTTGCTTCATTCTGTTCTTGTTTGAAAGCATCTGTTTTAGTCATAAGTTCTCTGCGTTCAACGTCGATTGCAAGAACTTCATCAACAAGAGCATCCATATCTTTATTTCTTGATTTCATGGCTGCTTTAACTTTTTCAGGATTTTCTCTGATAACTTTAATGTCCAACATTTTAATCAATCTCCTAATAAATTATTTATTTTCATCGAAAAATTTTACAAAGTTTGTAAGGTCATCTTTATCGAAAAATTCGATTGTAATTGTTCCTTTATTTTTTGAAGTTGAATTGATTTTAATTTTTCTTTTCAGAGTTTCATTAAGTGAAAGTTCAACTTCATCAAAAAATTTATCTCTTGATTTTTTCTTTTTATTTTTTTTCTCTGTAGTCATCATCTTGACAATTTTTTCAGTTTCTCTTACTGATAAATTATCTTTGATAATTGTGTTGCAGAGACTTACCATTTTTTCTTCATCTTCAAGTGGAAGAAGAGCCTTTGCGTGACCTGCTGAAATAATACCGTCTCTTACATATTCTGATATACTTTCAGGAAGTTTAAGAAGTCTCAGAGCATTTGCAACTGCTGAACGGGATTTTCCCACTCTTTCACTTACTTCTTCCTGAGTAAGACCGTATTTTGTCATAAGATATTTAATTCCGTCTGCTTCTTCAATTGCATTAAGGTCTTCACGCTGAAGATTTTCAATCATTGCAATGACAGAAGCTTCCTCATCTGATAATTCTTTTATAACAACAGGAACTTCTTTAAGTCCTGCCATTCTCGAAGCACGCCATCTTCTTTCACCTGCAACAAGCTGATATGTTCCGCCTGAAAGGGGACGTACAAGCAAAGGTTGAATAACACCGTGCTGAGAAATACTGTCAGCAAGTTCTGAAAGTGCAGCTTCGTTAAATCTTTTTCTCGGCTGTTCCTTATTAGGAACAATATCAACGAGTTTTATTTTTTCTGTGGAAGAACTACTTATTTCTTCTAAAGAATTTTCAGAAAAGAGGGATTCTATTCCTCTGCCTAAACCTTTTTTAGATGCCATATATTCACTTCCTTACTTATTATTCTTTTTAAGAAATTCATCTGCAAGGTTCATGTATGCTTCAGAACCTCGTGAAGATTTATCGTAATAAATAACAGGTTGTCCGAAACTGGGAGCTTCTGACAGTCTGACATTTCTCGGAATAAAAGTTGAATAAACTTTTTTAGGAAAGAATTTTTTTACTTCTTCAACAACCTGCTGTGTAAGATTAAGTCTTCCGTCATACATTGTCAGTAAAATGCCCTCAAGGTCTATATATTCGTTATAAAGCTTCTTAACCTGTCTCACTGTTGACATAAGTTGTGAAAGGCCTTCTAAGGCGTAATATTCGCATTGTATGGGTACAAAGAAAGTATCTGTACAACAAAGAGCATTTAAAGTTATGAGACCGAGAGAAGGGGGACAATCAAGAAAAATAAAATCATAATCATTCTTTACAAGTGAAAGAGCAATTTTAAGTTTTGATTCTCTGTTCTTTATATCAACAAGTTCAATTTCAGCACCTGCAAGATTTATACTTGAAGGGATAACGCTGACATTTCTGAAAGGTGTATCAATAATGACATCTTTTGCTTTTGCATTACCTGTAAGTAAATCATAAGATGATTTTGAAATAGCACGTTTATTGACACCAAGACCACTTGTAGTATTTCCCTGAGGGTCTATATCAACAAGCAGAGTTTTGTATCCTTTACTGCCTAATGAAGCAACAAGGTTAACTGCAGTTGTAGTTTTACCTACACCGCCTTTTTGATTAACTATAGCAATGGTTTTTCCCATATCTGAAGTTCTCCTTTTGTAAGAACGGTAACCTTCTCCATAATAATTAACCTATTATATCATAGATATAATAAAATTGCAAGAAAATTAATGCTATTATTTATAATGAAAAGAAAATTATTTAAAGCATACTTTTATAAATGTTTCACGTGAAACAAAACAGCAAGAGAGCAGCCATGAAGACTGCTCCCTCGCTGTTTGTGGATGTGGGGTGTGAAAGAGAAAGATATGGGTGGGCTTCCGCCCTTTATATAAAATCGCATTAACGCGACTTTATAACAATGTTACTATTTTTAAAAATTACAATATTGTATTCTATTTTTTCATCATCTTCATTTTTATTTAAAATAACATCTGTACCGGAATTTTTTATTTTTTCCACAGCATTTGAAATGGTATTTGTAAAAAGTCTGATGTCCTTAAAAATATAACTGTTTCTTTTATTTTTCAATATTTTTCTGACATATTCTTCTGTCTGAAAATCATTCATTCCAAAAGTAATTATTTCATCTAAAGTTTTATCAAAAAACTCAGTATCTTCAAGCTTCAGTAGCGATTTGCATTGATTGAAAGTAAGGTTAGAATTTGTTACTTTAATTACATTTTCACGTGTAAAATGGAGTAATTTAAGTTTATCTATTACTTCTGTAATATCACATGAAATTATATCAGAAATTTCATTTAAAGTAAGATTATATTTTAGGATAAGAGTTTTAATTGTATTTGCTTCATCAAAAAAATTCAATTGTTTTTTGAATGTATTTTCAATAAATTTCATTATTTCAGAATTCTTTTTATCTGTATTAATTATAATACAAGGAACAGAAGAAAGTCCTGCAAGTTTTGATGCCGTAAATCTTCTTTCACCGCTTATAATTTCATACATTCCATAATCTAAAGGTCTGACAGTAATCGGCTGTAAAACCCCATATTTTTTTATATTTTTTGAAAGTTTATTTAAATTTTCATCTGTAGGCTTATTACACGATGAGATTATTTTATTGCATCTGATTAGTAGGATGCTTCCGGCATCTTTGTTCTGCATTAAAAATCCCCCAAAGTGTTTTTTGACTCGTTTGTTGTAAGTCAAGAATACACCCTGAGGGGAAGTTTGTCCAGCAGAAAATTACGACATTATTCTGCAAAAATTTACTTTGTTTCACGTGAAACAATAGGATGTTTCACAATCTGAGAATAATTTCTGGGATATTTTGTCGGAGTATGACGCTCTTTTTTTATATAAATAAGTGTTCTTTCTCCGCAATCAGCAAGTTCAAAAGAATTAATGTTTTCAATTTCACCACCAAGAACCTTTATTGCTTCTTTTGCATCTTTAATTTCTTCATCAGTTTTTGCACTTTTCATAGATATAAACTTACCACCGATTTTAACAAAGGGTAAGCAGTATTCAGATAAATCACGAAGATTTGAAACAGCTCTTGCAGTAGCATAATCAAAATTTTCACGTAAAAACTCATCTTTTGCTGCTTCTTCAGCTCTCATATTATATGTGTCTGCAAATAGACCGAGTTCATCAAGGACAGTTTCAATGAACTTAATTTTCTTACCTGTACTGTCAAGAAAAGAAACATCAAGGTTATCACAAGCAATCAAAAGGGGGAGACCTGGAAATCCTGCACCTGTGCCAACATCAATAAGACTTCCTTCAAGTTTATTTTCTGAAAGTACTGCAAGACTGTCAACAAAATGTTTTACCACAATTCCATCAGGGTCTTTTATTGCAGTCAAATTGAACTTAGCATTCCATTCTATAAGAAGAGATGCATATTTATCAAACATTTCAATTTTTTCATCTGAAAGAGTAATATTAAAGGGTTTCAGAGAATTGACAAATAATTCTTTTGAAATTATCATTATCTGTTTTCCTTTCCGAGTGATGATAAATAAATAAGAAGAACTGATATATCAGCAGGACTTACGCCTGAAATACGTGATGCCTGGCCGATATTTGCAGGTCTTACTTTGTTGAGTTTTTCCTGTGCTTCAAGTCTGAGTCCTACAATTTCTTTATAATCTGTTATAAAGTCAATTTTTTTCTTTTCGAGGCGTCTCATTTCATCAATCTGTGATTTTTGACGTTTTATATATCCCTCATACTTGATTTCAATTTCAACCTGTTCAAAAATTTCTTTTGGTAAATCAGGTCTTTCTTTGTCGAAAGGTGTCAGAACAAGTCGGAGGCCAAGCGGTCTTTAGGAAGACAACCT
>JAZRNJ010000167.1:0-6850 GCA_045648125.1 Acutalibacteraceae bacterium | reverse complement strand
ATTTTAACAAGATAGGGAGTGATGCTGTGATTTAAGAAGTTGATAACTTCCTCTGTTGTTTCAATTTCGTCAAGTTCGGAATCATCAATATTGATAAATGCTTTTGCAGCTTTAATAAAGTTTTCTTTCGCAAGTTCAGCCATTCTTACAACTTCGTTACCTGCCTGCTTAACGGCAAGGGGAGGAGTTGAAAGAATACGTTCATCAAGATAGGAAAGCTGAGGTGCTTTTGAAAGCTTGTCCTCTTTGTCGGGGATAATCCGACGTGAGAGAGCAACGAGTTTGTTTGAGAAGGGGAAAAGAATGAGTGTACTTACAATATTGAAGATGATATGTGCTGCAGAAATCTGAACAACAGTATCGTCACTAATCATTTTGAGAAGGTCGATATATGGTGTGAACAGAGAGATGAGGACAAATATAACCGTACCAAACGTATTGAAAAGAAGATGAATAACAGCTGCACGTTTTGAATTTGTTTTACTGCCTGCTGCAGAAAGAAGTGCAGTAACACAAGTACCGATGTTCTGACCGAAAAGAACAAAAACTGCAAATTCAATGGGCACAAGTCCTTTTATTGCGAGAGCCTGAAGAATACCGATACTTGCAGATGAACTCTGAATAATTGCCGTAAAAGCAAGACCTACAAGTATACCAATAATAGGATTGTTTGCTTTAATCATCAGGTCTGTGAAAAACTGCGAATCCTGAAGAGGCGACATCGCAGTGGACATTGTATCCATACCAATGAACAGAAGACCGAAACCTGCAAGGATTTCACCGATGTGGGTAAGAAATTTCTTCTTTGCAAAAACAAGCAGTGCAGCACCACCGAAAACAAATATCGGTGCAACTGTTGATAAATCAAGAGCAATAAGAACACTTGTTACTGTGGTACCGATATTAGCACCCATAATAACGCCTGTTGCCTGAACAAGATTCATTAGTCCTGCATTTACAAAACCAACAACCATAACTGTAGTTGCTGATGAACTCTGTATCAGTGCTGTAATAACGACACCGATAAGTACTGCCATAAATTTGTTGGATGTAACTTTGTCAAGCATTGATTTCAGTTTGCTTCCTGCTGCCATCTCGAGACCTTGACCCATGATTTTAATACCATAGAGGAAAAGACCTACACCGCCGAGGAAAATAATAAAATCCAATATACCCATAATCATCACCATTTTTCCTAAGATTTGGTACAAATCCATTTTATATTGAATGAAAATAAAAGTCAACAATAAATTTATTGTTTATGCAACAATTTTTAAGGAATCGTAAATTTATATTAGTTTGCACAAATTTAATAAAAAAGTGTTTAAAAAGTTTTAAAAATAATAAGAAAAAAATCTGAACTTCCTCTTGACATATGCAAATATCTCTGTTATAATTATGTACGTTGTTTACGGAATATTTATGTTGCCACAATAATTTCCTCATTGTTGGGGTGTTCCGAAAAATAAAATATGTTTTATTTGGTGGATGTAGCTCAGTTGGTTAGAGTGCCAGGTTGTGGCCCTGGAGGTCGTCGGTTCGACCCCGATCATCCACCCCATTTTTTTGCCTATTTTTAATTTGATATATTGGGGTGTCGCCAAGTGGTAAGGCACCGGACTTTGACTCCGTTATCCGCTGGTTCAAATCCAGCCATCCCAGCCAAGAATCCTGAATGCTACAGCGTTCAGGATTTTTACTTTTTACCTATTACTTCTTTACTTTTAACTAAAATTGCATATAGTTCAAACGGATTTGAACAATTCAGACAAGGAAACGGATTTTATTAATAACACTTTTGAATAAGCTATTATATTTATAAAACAACTAAATTACTATTTTTTAACAAATTATAAGATGTATAATCAATATTTTTATTGATTTAAGTCAATTATTGTATTATAATATCAATATAACTTTTTGGGGTGATAGTATGTTTGAAAAGATAACTGCTTTTTTTATAACGATTGTTTTGTCAATTATGGCTTTTTTTACACCCGAAGTGCCACTGCCCAAAACGATTGATGAGCTTAATGATATACCTGAGTTTTTTGAAAAATACGAATTGTCTGACAAATTGTATGTTATAGACGTAAGAGTTCTTGACACAATAGATAAAATGCACATGGCTATTTGCCTTCAGGGTATTGTAGCGAAAACTAATCCATGTATTTTTATCAAAACAAACTCCATTGATTCAACATACATCAGAGAAATTGAAGAATCCGGTGTCGAAATAATCTACACAGATAATAATGGTGATAATTGGACTTTGCCGTCATTACTTGAATGTTTCAAGACGTATATTAATGATAACGGGTATGTTCTTTATAAAGAAAGCGTGAAAGCAGAAGGTTTGAATATGGCAACAAATCTTTCTGCTATCAATGGTTGGCTTGCAGTTCCTGAAAGTCTTGAAGATATGGTAATTTCTGCAGGACTGATAAAAAAAGAAGATTTTTCAGACGATAACTATAACATTTTATTTCAATTTAATTTTTTCAATAAATATAAAAATAAATTCAACTATGAGGCGCTTGTTCATGAAAGATATGAAATGAAAGCACTGAGAGATCTTGCAATTCAGCAGGGATTTTTTACTTTTTATATTGATGATGACCAGGATGGTGCGTGGTTCAGAAATATGGTGATGAATTATGCTGGAGATAACACTCCTGTTCTTGGTTGGGTAAAATATGAAGTTGCATTTGTAACTGCCGCTTCAAAAGAGGGTAACATGGCTGTTCCATCTGACCATTGCTATAACAACAGTTATCTTGTTTCTTTTGAACGTGAAATTCCCTCTCAAGTTGAACGTGAGATTTCTATCACACCTCAGGATGGCAAACATTACTGTGCACTTGTCTTTAGTGATGGTGATAATGCTCAGTGGATACAGAATGGTTTTTCTGAGTTTTATCAAAAATTGAAACTTAAAAATGATTTTCCTATGACATGGACTTTTCCACCAATACTCAGTCAGTTATCACCTGTAACTGTTGAAACAATTTATAACGATGCAACTGAAAATAATTACTTTATTGCAGGTGTATCAGGTTCAGGTTATATTCACCCCACAGAATACCCAAGAAAAGCTTTGGCAGAGTTTACAGATATTACAGCTTCAGGTATGAATGATTGTGACCTTGAATATGTGTCTATACTCGATCGTACACCCAAAAATGCAATCGAAAAAGCAAAACTTGCTGATAGCCTTGAGTATTATGCTCGATACGATAACATAAAAGGCGGTATTCTTTATCTTGATCCCGACCGATATGCTGGCGGAAAAGGTGAAATATATTTTGTTAATGGCAAACCTTTTGTAAGTGCACGACTTTCTTTGTGGCATCCGGATGGAGAAGGTGCCGATGTTAACAAAGAGTGGCTTTCTGAACAAGCATCCATTGTAAATAATTTCGGAACTGATATACATTCTGCTGAAGGATATAGCGTTATTAATGTTCACCCTTGGACAATCAGTGTTGAAAATCTTGCATATTTTGTTGAACAACTCGATGATGATGTTGAGTTGGTAACCGTTGATGAACTTATGAAAATGGTTAATAATAATGTTAAACAATAAATATGAGGTGAGAGAAAATGTTTAAAAAGCTGAAAGAAACACCCATCGGTTGGGAGACCGATAATAAAGAAAGGAAAAGTTATTATATCTATTTTGCAGGACAAAATATGATATATACTTTAGTCTCTACATTCCTTGTTACATATCTTATGTTCCAGGGTGTTAATCTTGCAAAAGCCGGTACTATCATGCTTCTTGTAAAGGTATGGGACGCAGTTAACGATGCAATTTTCGGCGTTATTTTTGACTCAGTTAAATTTAAAAGTGGCAAGAAGTATATTCCCTGGCTTAAAATTTCAACTGTACTCATTCCTCTGTCAACACTGTTTCTTTTCTTTATTCCAAAAAGCAGCGGTGAAACATTGAAGCTTGTGTGGTTTGCTGTAGCATACATCTGTTGGGATACTGCATATACACTGTGTGACGTGCCGATTTATGGTGTTATTACTTCAATGACAAAGAATATGGATGAAAGAAACTGTATGCTTTCATATAAGAGTATCTGGGGTGGTGTTGGTACTGCTGTTACAACACTTGTTGCTTCTGTTCTTGTCAGCGAAAAAGTAAATTCAAACTACACAGTAGTTGCAATAATTACAAGTGTTTTCGCTCTCGTTACAATGATTCCCGTTTTGTTCAACATCAAAGAAAGATTCAATGCGGTTGATGAAGAAGCATTTACTATCAAAAAAATGTTTAAATATCTGTTTAAGAACAAATATCTTCTTATTTACTATATCGGATTTTTCTTCTATTCAGCATTTAATGTAAGTGCATCATTCAATCTTTTTGTTTCATATTACATTTTCAATAATGAGTTATTTGCACTTGTAGTGAGTGCGATTGGTGTTGCGCCTCAGCTTATTTTCTCGCTTCTTATTCCAAAAATGCTGAAGAAATTCGATAAGACAAAACTGATGATGCTTTGTAACATTCTTATTATTGTACTTAGCGTTGTTATATGGCTTATCGGTAAAGAACATATTGCAATTTATATTGTTCTCTCTACTCTTCGTGCAATTCCTATGGGTATTTACGGTGTTCTTATGTTTATGTTTACACCTGACTGTGCAGAATACGGAAAATATACTTCAGGCATTGAAGCAAACGGTATTACTTTTGCAATTCAGACATTTATGGTTAAGCTTACAGCAGCAATTTCAGGTGCACTCGGTATGTTCCTTCTTGGCCTCAAATCCACAGGCTGGGTATCAGTTGAGGTTGAGAATTTCCAGGAACTTTCAACTTCAGGTATAACTCAGACTGAACACGCACTTGATGTTCTTTGGTTTGTTTATGTAATGGTTCCTGCAATTGGTGGACTTATTGCTGTTGCTATATGGAAATTCTATAAACTGAACGACAAAGATGTACAGATTATGTCAGATTGCAATGCAAATAAAATCAGTCGTGAAGAAGCTGAAAAGCTTCTCAGTAAGAAATATTGATTAAGAAGTGGAGGAGTAATCTTTGAGTAATAAATTTTATGATGAAAAAGTTTTTCTCACAAATGAGGTGTCTGAACTCATTTATGAGAAAGTAAAGAATTTACCTATCATTGACTATCATTGTCATTTGCAACCGAAAGAAATTTTTGAAGATAAACCATTTGATAATATTGGTGAAATCTGGCTCGGTGGTGACCATTATAAATGGCGTCTCATGAGAGGTGTGGGAATTGACGAAAAATATATAACAGGGGATGCTTCATGGAAAGATAAATTCATGAAATATGCCGAAGCTATTGAACTTGCTCTCGGGAATCCTCTTTATCATTGGTCCCACATGGAACTCAAACAGTTTTTCAAAATCAATGAACCTCTCACAAAAGAGAATGCTGAAGAAATATGGAACAAAGCAAATGCAGTGATAAAAGACACTGCAATGTCACCGAGAAAACTTATTGAGAATTCAAATGTTGAGTATATAGCAACAACTGATGATATTATTGATACTCTCGAATACCATAAACTTATTGCAGATGATGAAAATATCAAAGCAAAAGTTTGTCCGTCTTTCAGAACAGACAATCTTTTTCTGTATACTGCTGACGGATATTCAGATTATATTAATAAACTTTCTGAATGTTCGGGTGTCAAAGTATCTGACCTTTCTTCGCTTAAAGTCGCACTTAAAAACAGAGTTGAATTTTTCGTTTCAATGGGTTGTAAAATGACTGATGTTGGTATAGAAAGATTTCCTGAATATATAGGAACAGATGAAGAGGCCGATGCAGCATTCAAAAAAATTCTTGCAGGTGAAATTCTCACCGAGAAAGAATATGACGCATTTATTTCTGTAATGTATGTATATCTTGCCGGTCTTTATAAGGAAAACGGACTTATAATGCAACTTCATCTTGCAGTAAAGAGAAATGCATCAACAAAACTTTTTGAAAAATTAGGTAGAGACGTTGGTGGTGACTGTGTAGGTAATCCTATCAAAGTTTCAGCTATTACTGCACTCCTTGATAAAATGGAGTTGGAAGACAAACTTCCTGACACAATTGTTTATACATTGAATCCTACAATTTACTATGAAATTGCAACAGGTATCCGTTCTTTCAGAAATGTATCTCTTGGTGCTGCATGGTGGTTCTGCGATAATCTCAGCGGTATCAAAAAGCAAATTGAAGTTTATAGTGAAACATCTGCAATCGGTACTTTCTACGGTATGCTTACAGATAGCAGAAGTTTCCTTTCCTATGCACGACACGATTATTTCAGAAGAATTCTTTCATCGGCATTGGGTAAAGCAGTTGCAGACGGTGAGTTTGCACCTGTTTCAAGTGCAGTGAAAATTGCCGAGAATATCTGTTATAATAATATAAAGAACAAACTTGAAGAATAAAAGGAGTAAATGCCATGAAAATGACATTCAGATGGTATGGTGATAATGATCCCGTAACACTTGACCACATCAGACAAATACCTATGATGACAGGTATTGTTTCTGCCGTTTATGATGTTCCTGCAGGCGGTGTCTGGTCAAGAGAAAGTATTGCAGAACTCAAGAAAAAAGCAAATGATAATGGTCTTGAATTTGAAGTTGTTGAAAGTGTTCCTGTTCCCGAAGATATCAAACTCGGTAACGAAAAAGCACCTCAGCTTATTGAAAATTATTGTGAAAATGTAAGAAGACTTGGTGAAGCAGGAGTGAAATGTATCTGCTACAACTTCATGCCTGTTTTTGACTGGCTCAGAAGTGAACTTGAACACATTCATGCAGACGGTTCTAATGGTCTTGCTTATGATGAAGAAACTG
>JAZRNJ010000166.1:0-2705 GCA_045648125.1 Acutalibacteraceae bacterium | reverse complement strand
CATTCACACTTCTTAATCTCTATCAGAATTGGGGCAAATTCCCTCTGAAACAGCTTTCTTCAATTGAGTTCCACGTTTCATATTATCACCTTTCAACAGGTACAACAGAATCAAACTGTATCGCACCTTACTTTGTATTTGAAAAAGACGGTTGGACTCTCCCCGATTTCAGAACAAGAAGCGGTAACATGTGGGCTGAACAGCCTCAGTTCAACTCTGTTGGTATTCTTAAATTTGTAAACTATACGCCTAAAGCATTGGGTATTTTCAATACCGAAACTGTTCTCAGTGAATATCAGCACGGAAATATTTCTTCTGTAGGTCAGACTTATTCCGACATCAAAAACAAATACATTTCAGACTGCGGTTCTTATGAATATACTCTTCGTCATGTAGAATTTCCACAGACAGATGAAAACAGAACATATTACGAGGTCGAAATCAATTTCCTCAGAGATGTTGATTTTGCAAATTTCAGAAGAGACTTTGACCTGTTCTATTTTGACGGAAGATCTGCAAAATTTGACAAGGCAGGTTACCTTGACACTAATAACACGCCTGTTATAACAGACGTTGAAAAAACTATTGCTACAAAATATTACACACTTGGTTCTGAAGCCCCATACTTCAGTTTCTTTGACGTATCAAAAGATGCAGAGCATGAAATTGAAGCACGTTTTGCTTGTAACTTCGGACTTATTGTGCGTGACAGTGAAATAACTATTAACGGCAAAAAATCAGACATCCCCCTTGCTTTCAAAGAACACTCAACAAAAGAAAAATCTCAGGGTGCAATCACTCTTGATGCAAAAAAAGTTTCTTTCAGATCGGGTGACTCAATTAAACTTACTCTCATCCTTCTTCCATGGGGTGTTGGCTATGAAGAAACAGACGAAAATGTTCTCAAAGTCCGTGAAGACAGTGCCCTTAATCCTGTTACAGTTACTGCTACAAAGGGCAAAGTAAAAGAAGATAATTTTGTTCCCACAGTAATTGCAGAAAATAACGAAGCAGAATTCTCAATCATAGGTGGCAGAAATAACATCGCAGTAAGAGTTGACGGATTTACTAACCTTGAATGTCCCGAAATTCTTATGAACGGTGAAAAAGTAAACCTTGCTTCTTCAAACGGATATGACGGATATTCTGTATTCTACAACGATGACGGCACATATTCATTCAGTTTCGTTTACGAAGCAAAAGACCCCTACACAGAATATAAATTTGAAGTGAAACAGTAATGGAAAAGATTTTTATAATTTATCTTGCACTTATCAGCATAATCACATTTGCAGTTTTCGGAATTGATAAATTAAAAGCTGTAAAAGACAAATGGAGAAGTCCCGAAAAAGTATTGTTTCTTTTGTCAATAATCGGCGGTTCTGTCGGTGCAATACTCGGAATGTACACTTTCAGACATAAAACAAAGAAACCTGCATTTAAATTCGGTATTCCCGTAATTTTAATAGTGCAGATTGCAATTATTTATTTTATAATCAGATAAAGAAACTCCCTGAGAATTTTAATGTTCTCAGGGAGTTTTTACGTTCAATCTTTACTTTTCTTATTCGTAAAACGTGAATAATTTTGTGTCTTTCCCAAAACCATTATCACTATAATAGGGCATCTCGTTTTCCCATTTCTGATGAAAACGAACAATCATAGAATCTTTCAAGTCAATTGAAACATAAACGAAAAAGTGTTTGTCAGGATACGTTTGTCTTAAACAATTTAAAAGAGATTTTCCTAAAAAATTTAAAACTTCTTCACTATCTTCAAACTCTTTCTTCGTTATTTTTTCCAACAAATGAACGTGATTTTCAAGTGCTTCAAATTCAGTTCTATCTGATATATTTATCAGATCTGACTTCGTAATTACACTATCATCAAAAAGGACATATTCATTACCACAATCATCTGCAATTGTTTTAAACGAAAAAAGTCTTACTATTGACTGCAGAAAATCGAATCTTTTCATAATGTTATTCCTTATTTAAATTCGAGCAACACCTGTCTGACGTGCTGCTTCTGCAACTGCAGCAGCAACAGTTTTGCCAACTCTTTCATCAAATGCTTTGGGAATGATATATTCGGGGCAAAGTTCTTCATCAGAAACAAGAGATGCAATTGCCTTCGCAGCGGCAATTTTCATTTCTTCGTTGATATCACTTGCTCTTACATCAAGTGCACCACGGAAAATTCCGGGGAATGCAAGAACATTGTTAATCTGGTTAGGATAGTCACTTCTGCCTGTACCTACAACTGCAGCACCGGCCGCCTTTGCTTCGTCAGGCATGATTTCAGGAACAGGGTTTGCCATTGCCATGACAATCGCATCTTTAGCCATTGACTTAATCATATCCTGAGAAACACAACCGGGTGCTGAAACACCAACAAGCACATCTGCACCGTTAAGTGCATCTGCAAGTGTACCGTCAATATTGTCTTTGTTTGAAATTTCAGCCATTTCTTCCTGTGCAGAAGTCATGCCTGATTTACCTTTGCAAACAATACCGAAACGGTCACACATGATAACATTTTTAACGCCAACCTGAATGAAGAGCTTTGCAATTGCAATACCTGCTGAACCTGCACCGTTAATTACAACAGTTGCGTCTTCAACTTTTTTGCCCACACATTTCAGTGCATTCATAAGCGCTGCTGAGCAAACAATAGCAGTACCGTGCTGGTCATCGTGGAAAACA
>JAZRNJ010000165.1:0-3186 GCA_045648125.1 Acutalibacteraceae bacterium | reverse complement strand
ATCACCTGTGTAATAAACATCAGTAAGACGTGTACATTCATAAAATGCAGAAGAACTTATGCTTGTAATACTACTACCTATTGTAATTAAGGTAAGGTTTGTGCAACTATAGAACGCATAATTTCCTATGCTTGTGACACTGTCAGGGATTACAACTGAGACAAGGCTTATACATTCATAGAATGCGGAATCGCCTATATTTGTAACACAGTCAGAGATTGTAACTGCAGCAAGACTTGTACAATCGCAGAATGCATAATCTCCTATACTTGTAACACTATCAGGAATTTCAACTGAAACTATATCATCAAAGCTAATAAAAGCATACTTTTTAATTTCAGTAACTGTATCAGGAATGACAATTTCTTTAACAAGAGTATTGCCAATATAAAAATTTTTTGCATAAAACATAGGGTTTGCAGAACTACCATTAAATGATATATTACACCATGAAGTAATGTTGCCTGTGTAATAAATACGAGCAAGGTTTGTACAATTATAGAACGCATAATTGCCTATACTTGTGACACTGTTACCGATTGTGACTGATGTAAGATTTTCACAATAAGAAAATGCAGACCAACCAATGTCTGTTACACTGTCAGGGATTGTAATTGATGTAAGGTTTGTGCAATTATAGAAAGCATCATCGCCTATACTTGTTACAGGATATCCGCCCAATGTTGAGGGGATTACAATGTCACCGCTTGCAGACTCATCGCAATAGGTGATTGTTGCTTCACCATCTGAAACTTCGTATGTAAAAATCCCTTCTGTTAATTCCACTGCCTCTGTTCTGATACTGAAATCAAATAAATCCAATTCAGTGAATTTCAGTCCCGCAAGACCTGACAATGGGGCAATACCCACAGTCATTGTCAGTATAAGGAACAAGGATAACAGTTTTTTCATTGTGTTTTTCATTTTTATTCCTCCTGAAAAGTGCTTACAAACGATATTGTATACACAATTAATCATACAATGTCATTCTATCACATTGGAAAATTTTATTCAATAGAGAATTATTATTTAGTGAAGTATGTCTCCGACAAGTGAAGTTACTTTGTAGTGAAGTTTTGCTTACACAAAGTGAAGTATTTCCTGAGGGAAATGTTTCAGGTCTGCGACGCATTATATTTTTATATTGCACCGATTGAACAAACGTAGGGGCAATTCACGAATTGCCCGCAATAAATTCTCATGAAACCTTGCGGGAGATTCATGAATCTCCCCTACAATATAACAACAAACATACAAATAAAAAGACTGTACCGAAAAACAGGTACAGTCTTTGAATTTATTTTACTATCTGAATACGGCTTTCTTCTCTCGGTTTTGGTTCAGGTTTTTCGTCACCGTAACCTACGGAAATAGCAATATCAAAAACGTAATTTTCAGGAATATTCAGTCTCTTTTTCCATTTAAGACTGTCAGGTCCGTTGAAAAGTGCACCCACTGATGCAATTATTACAGACTCAAGTCCTATTCCCTTTGCACAAATTGCAATATTTTCAACCATTATTCCTGCATCCATTTTACTTCCGTTTTCGCTGAAAATCATAGCCATTACGGGAGCGTTGTGGTAAACAGGATTTTTCTCTGCCCTTGTGTAAGCAGGTGTATCGTAGCCAACAAACTCTTTGAAATCATGGTTGATTTCTTCAAGCATCTTCTTGTCTGTGATAAATCTCACATGACAGGGCTGACCGTTTCTTCCGCTTGGCGCAAGAAGTGCCGCTTTCATCAGAGTTTCAAGTTCATCCTCATTCAGAGGAATGTCCTTGTACTCACGGATTGTCTGACGTGACAGAATTGCATTTGTAACTTCGTTTTTAATAATCATTATTCGCCCTTCATTCCAAGAAGTTCAACCTTACCGTCATAAGAAGCCTGGCTGACTTTGATTGAATCAAAAATAGCTGCTTTAATATCATCTTCAGTTGCACCAAGTTCAACACTGTACTTTCTGTCGATGAAGAGGTTAAGACCCATAATATCTGCAAGTCCGTCAACGTCAATACCGCTTTCAATACCTTTTTCAGCATATTCTTTCTTAACGCCGCCAAGACCCATTCTCATCATCCAGGGAGCAACGCTGACAATAGGTCTGTTTTCACCCATGCCTCTTGCAGCATAAACGATTTTGAGGAATTCTTTCCATGTCTGGTTGTACATGCTGATGGGCCATGCTTTTGCACCCTTTGATTTTTCTGCAGCACCAACGATAACTTCAGCAACCTGACGAACTGTGAGCATTGCTGTACCACCACCGGGATACATTGTGAAGGGAAGTTTGTCCATTCTCTTAATCTGTTCGATAGGGATAACCCAAACGGGCTTTCTGCCGGGCTGTGTGCCGAAGATGTAAGGAAGTTCAAGAACTGCTACATCGAAGTTTTCATCTGCATATGAGAAAGCAACTTCTTCCTGGTCGATACGGCTTCTGATGTAGGGATGTTTGTCACAGAGTTTCATTTCGGGTTTCTGTTTTGCAAGATATGCAAAGTATGAACCGAGAATAACCGCATTCTTCATACCGACTTCTTTACAGATAGGAAGAATTCTCTTAAGAGGTGCGATGTTGAATTTGTAGTAAGCATCATAAACGGGTGCGGGGAATTCAACTCTTTCGTCGATACCTGCTGCGAAAACGAAGCAGTCATAGCCCTGCATCATTGCCTTGATTTCATCATCTGATTTTTCATAGATGTTGCAAAGCTCGATTTCCATTTCCTTGGGGATGGGTGCGCCTTGGGGAAGAGGGGGAAGAGCAACGCTCTTTACCTGATGGCCTCTTTCGATGAAGATTCTTGCAGCTTCGCAACCGAGGAGACCTGTGCCGCCAATCATAAATACTTTCATTGGATATTTCCTCCTTTTTAAATCATACACATATAATATATATCTTATTTATAAAATAGTCAAGAAAAAATTTCATCATACATTGTCGAGCGAATACGAGAAGAAATCGAGGGGGAACCAGCTCTGTGCAAATGCGGGAATATTCAGTCTGTCTTTTGAATAAAGACCGCCGATAAACACAATCGCATCTCTGTGGCTGAGTTCGATATCCGCATCACCCTCTGCTTCCTTGACCGACACTTCTTTTCCGTCAACGGTAACGGCAAGGAATTCATCGCCGTTCATGCCGTGAATGAGGATTTTGTGCGTGCCCGATGTGAGATT
>JAZRNJ010000164.1:0-4245 GCA_045648125.1 Acutalibacteraceae bacterium | reverse complement strand
TTGCCTACAGTCATTTTTGCAATAATCTGTTCAGGTGCAATAACGTATCCTACACGTATGCCGGGTGACAGAATTTTTGAGAAAGAACCACCATATATAACAATGCCGTCTTCGTCAAAACTTTTGATTGAGGGAACGTGTTCACCACTGACTCTCAGGTCACCGTAGGGGTTGTCTTCAAGGATGAGAACGTTATATTTTTTCGCAAGTTCATAAACTGCTTTTCTCTTTTCAAGAGACATTGTGACGCCCGATGGATTCTGGAAGTTTGGGATTGTATAAATGAACTTTACATTCTTTTCAGTTTTGAGTGCTTCCTCAAGTTTTTCGATATTGATACCGTCTGCTTCAACTTCTACGCCGCAGAGTTTAGCGTTATATGAACGGAAACAGTTAAGAGAGCCGATAAAAGAGGGGGCTTCGCAGATTACTGTGTCACCTTCATTGAGAAAAACCTTTGTTGCAAGGTCCATAATCTGCTGTGCACCTGCAGTGATGATAATGTTATCGAAATCTCTGCCGATATTATGTTTTTTCTTCATGTAAGAGGAAATGATTTCTCTCAGAGGATTGTAACCCTCAGTTACACCGTACTGTAAAGCAAGGATGGGGTCTTCTGCAAGAATTTCTGCAGTAATTTTTTTGACTTCTTCTACAGGAAAAGCTTCAGCAGAGGGGTTACCTGCAGCAAGGGGAATAACTCCCGGGTCAGATGTTGCTTTGAGAATTTCTCTTATAGCAGAAGGCTTGAGAGAAGAAATCTTGTCCGAAAAAATGTAATCCATGTAAATTAGCTCCTTTGTGTATACTACACCAAGTATAATAATGTGTTATTATACCATATAATAGAAAATAAATCAAGTTTAGGATACCTTATACATATAAGTAAGGGATTTTTCTTTAATCTTTTAATAAATATATGGTGACAAAAGCTGTTTTTTATGATACAATAATATGTAAAATTTTAATTTGGGAGAATTGACATGAATATTCAAGAAGCATTAAGACTTATTGACAAAGGAATTGCAGAAAATCTTGCACTCAAAGGTTTTGAGGCAATATATTCAGATGCTCAGAAAAAAGACGAACTTCCCATAAATGAGGAAGACGGCAAAATGTATGTTGATTATACATCAGAAAGAGGAAATGTGAGAATTCTTTATTCTGATAACAAAATCTGTTTCCAGACAGAAAAAGACGGAAACTTCGTCAGCGTTTCTGCATCACTTTTTGATGAAAACTCAGACGAAAAAGATGTAAAATACATTGCTAACGAATTCAATGATTGTCTTGATTCAAGATTTAAGGCAAGAGAAGAGTCAAAACCTGCAAAAGGTGTGAAACTTCCTCCCCCTGTTTCTAAAGCAGCAGCACAGAACGGAAGTTTTTATGACCCCAATACTCTTGCAAACAGATACACAATTTTCTTCCCTGAACTTCGTGATGAATACAAGAGAAATATTGAAACTTACGGCGAATTTCTCGCTGATGAATTTTTCACAAAGTTCGGTTATGCTGCGGTAAACACAATCAAACAGAATGATAAACAGCAGATGAAGAAATTCTTCAACATGATGAATGAAATTTATCTTGACGGTACAAATGAAGTTCAGAGCCTTATTGCAGTTACAATTTTCAGTCAGCTTGATAATGATGATGAACTCCTTGCAAACTGTGTTGACTATATGGACCCTGAACTTGCTGCAATCGTAATTAACGTTAACAGATTCCTTGCATCAAAGCCGGGTAAAAAAGCAATAAAGCTTCTTGAAAATCCTCCTGCTTACAAGCCCCCGAAAGAAAAAAGACAGGGCATGATGCAGACACTTATGAATCAGCAGAGATAAGGAAAGGTCTTGTTTTATAATGAAGAAAGTTCTTGTAATTTTCGGCGGAGCATCAAGTGAACATGATGTAAGTTGTGTTTCAGCAAGGTTTGTTATTGAAAACATTCCTGCAGACAAATACGAAGTTATGATGCTCGGTATTACAAAAAACGGAGAATGGTTTAAGTATACAGGTGATACGGCAAATCTTCCCGAGGACAAATGGACAGAGGATAAAGAAAATCTCACAAAAGCGGTTATTTCTCCTGATTCCTCATGTCACGGACTTATTGTCTTCGGAAAAGATGCCATTACAACTGAAAAAATTGACGTTGTTTTCCCTGTTATGCACGGCAAAAACGGTGAAGACGGTACAATTCAGGGTCTTCTGCAGTTAGCAGGGATTCCTTATGTGGGTTGTGACTGTGCTTCAAGTGCAGTTTGTATGGATAAAACTCTTACAAACACAGTTGCAGACTGTGCAGGTATTCCTCAGGCAAAATGGATTGGAGTCAACCAATATGAATATTCTCTTGACGAAGATAAAATCCTTGACAAAGCAGAGGAATATCTTGGTTACCCCGTATTTGTAAAACCTGCAAATGCAGGTTCATCCGTAGGCGTTACAAAAGTTTCATCAAGGGAAACTTTCAAAGAAGCAATGGCTACGGCTTTTAAAGAAGATAAAAAACTTGTTCTTGAAGAGGGCATTGTAGGCAAAGAAGTTGAATGTGCAGTTATGGGTAACGATGTACCTGTAGCTGGTGAAGTAGGCGAACTTGTTCCTGCAAACGAATTTTATGATTTTGAAGCAAAGTATATTTCAGATGCAAGTCAGCTGTTTATTCCGGCACGTCTTTCTCCCGAGAAACTTGAAGAAGTGAAAAAGGCTGCATGTAATGCATATAAAGCTCTGGGTTGTTCAGGACTTGCACGTGTTGATTTCTTTGTGAGAGAATCAGACGGGAAAGTTATGCTCAATGAACCTAACACACTTCCCGGTTTCACAAGCATCAGTATGTATCCTAAGCTTATGAAAGCAGCAGGATATGACAGTGCAGATCTTCTTTCAAGGCTTATTGAATATGCCGAAGAAAAATGGAGTAAATAAATGGAAAAAGAAGTTGTTATAAAAATTGTTGACCGTCACGAAATGGATGGAGACTCAGACGGACTTGAAACTACAGTGCTTGGTAAGTTTTCAGGAGATAAAGACAGTTATGTTCTTTCTTACACCGAAAACGGAGAACTTGAAGGTTGCAATGTTACGCTCAGAGTTGAAAACGGTGAATGTATCACTATGACTCGTTCAGGCATGTTTGAAACTGAGCTTATCATTCAGCATGGTAAACGTCACAACTGCTCTTATTCAACACCTGCAGGAAATCTTATGCTTGGTGTTTTTGCACAGAGAGTTGAAAGTGATATGAGTGAAAATGGCGGTCGCCTTGAATTTGATTACACACTTGATTTAGGTGCAGGTGTGGTTTCAGAAAATTATCTTGTGATTACAGTTAAGGAAGCCTGAAAGGAAGTAAAAAGATGTCAAAAATCGTAAATGAAACTCATCAGCAGATAAGACAGGCAATTCTCGATGCAATGGGAAAAGCTGTCAGCGCAGGTACACTTCCTGCAGAACCTGTCTGCGATTTTAAAATTGAAGTTCCCGCAGATAACAAAAACGGCGATTTCTCTTCAAACGTTGCAATGATGTCAACAAAAACCCTCAGAATGAATCCCAGAAAAATCGGTGAAATCATTCTTGAAAACATTGACCTTAACGGAACTTACCTTGCAAGGTGTGAAATTGCAGGACCCGGTTTCCTTAATTTCTATCTCAGTCCTTCGTATTATTCTGCAATCCTCAGGGATGTAAGAGAATGCGGTAAAGATTACGGACGTTCTTCTTATGGTCAGGGTAAAAAAGTAAATGTTGAATTTGTTTCTGCAAACCCCACAGGTCCTATGCACATGGGTAATGCAAGAGGCGGAGCTTTAGGTGACTGCCTTGCTGCAATTATGGACTATGCAGGATATGACGTAAGCCGTGAATTCTACATCAACGATGCAGGTAATCAGATTGAAAAATTCGGTCTGTCACTTGATATCAGATATCAGCAGCTTTTCAAAGGTGAAGATGCAGTCGAACTTCCCGAAGACAGTTATCACGGTGAAGATATCAAAGAAAGAGCACAGGAATTTGCATCTGTTTATGGTGACAGTTACCTTGAAAAGAGCGAAGATGAAAGAAGAAAAGCCCTCATTGATTATGCACTTCCCAAGAATATTGACAACATGAAGGCTACTCTTTCAAAATACAGAATTGAATATGATAAATGGTTCAATGAGTCAATCGTTCACAACGACGGTGAGCTTAAAGATACAATTGAACTTCTTAAAAATAACGGTCTTACTTATG
>JAZRNJ010000163.1:0-30450 GCA_045648125.1 Acutalibacteraceae bacterium | reverse complement strand
GAAGCTGAAAAAATTTACGGAGAAAAAACTGGTCAGATAAAGCTGATGTATGTAGTCGAAAAAATTTATTCAAAAATGCCTGTGATTCTGAAACTTTTTCTCAGTGAAAAACAACTTGAAAAAATAATTGAAAATGTTCTTGAAAAAGCAAAAAAATCATGGAGTAAAAATGAAAACAGTCTGAAAGAGGGTGAAAACACCATTGGTGAAAACTTACTCGTTTGAAAATGACGGTGACAAAAAACTTTCTGAAAATTTCCGTGTAAAAGAGTTCAGAAGCCGTGATGGTGCAGACAAAATTCTTGTTGATGAAAAGTTGGTAAAACTCCTTCAGAAGATGCGTGACAAATTTGGAGAAATAACAATTTCATCTGCATACAGAACAGCTGCTTATAACAGAAAAGTAGGTGGCGTTTCAAATTCACAGCATCTTTACGGACTCGCAGCTGATGTTACAATCAAAGATAAAGGGAAACTTTCTGAAGCAGCACAGTATGCTGAAAAAATCGGTTTTTCCGGTGTAGGTCTTGATGATAAGTATCAGAATTTTCTTCACCTTGATACAAGAAAAAACAAATCATTTTTCAGATACAGAGCAAATGGCTCGACTTATTCTGTTTCTACCTTTTTTACAACCGTAAAACTCGGTTCAAGGGGCAAAGAAGTAAAACTTCTGCAGAAAAAGCTAAATAAACTCGGTTACAGAGATGCTTCAGGTAAGGAACTTGCATGTGACGGTGTTTTCGGAAAGAATACAGAATATGCACTTAAAAATTTTCAGAAGAAAATGAGTCTTGTAACAGATGGTGTTGCAGGACCAAAAACATGGCATAAATTATAATTATTAATCAAAAATCGGAAGAGTAGTTTTTACGCTTCCGATTTTTTTATTAAAACTATTGCAATTGGTATGAAAAATCTGTTACAATAAATCCAGACATATTATTATAAAAATGAGGTGTTTTTATGAAGAAAATGATTTCAGTTTTCCTGTGTGTGATTATTGCCTTTTCTTGCATGGCAATTTCTGTTTCGGCGGAGAGTTTTGCACCGACTTATTACATCGACAGCGTAGGCGGTGACGATGCAAACACAGGTCGTAGTGAAGACAGTGCATGGAAGACAATCAATCATGGTGACTGGGTTTTTGTTCCGGGTACTAAGGTGCTTTTCAAACGTGGCGGTGTTTATGAAATGGAAGTGACTCTTACCGTTTCAGGCACAAAAGAAAATCCCATAGTGATTTCTTCTTATGGTGATGAAAATGAAGACAAACCTGTTCTCAGAACAGCAAGTCACAATGAAGTTTTTGATTTTGTTGACTGTGATTATGTTACTGTTTCAGACGTTGCAATTACTGCACCCAACGGTGGCGGTATCTGGATAAGAGGTGTCAACAAACAGTCAAACGGAATGACAATTGAAAACGTTGATTTCTATGATATGCAGAACTATGACCGTCACGCACGTGATCCTTTCGGAAGTGGTGCTGCAGATGCACGTGCTGCAATTATCACAAACGGACTCTGGGGTCCTGAAGAATATTACCGTTATACAGTAAACGACCTTACAATTAAAAACTGCAGTGTAGAAAACTGTGCAAACGGATTTATTATCTGGGGTATTCCTAAGGGAAATCCTGCCGAAAATCCCGGAAGCTATGAAGGTATCTTCAACAAAGGTGTTCTCATTGACGGATGTTATTTCAATAACATGTATTCAGAGGCAGTAGTTCTCGGTGTATGTGACGGTGGTATCGTTACAAACTGTACTTCTCTTAACACATGTCTCGGCGGCACAGAACCTTTACCTGACGGAAGTATTGAATATTTCACGGCATCAATGTGGTTCTGGGGATGTAAAAACTGTGTTATCGAACATTCTGAAATTGCAGGTCAGAGAAACTTCGGTGACGGAATGACAGTTGACTTTGACTCTGATTCTAATTACTGTACATATCAGTATGTTTATTCTCATGATAACATGAGATTTGTGGTTAACAATGCAATCGGAGGAAGACCTCAGGCAGGAAACACAGTACGTTACTGTCTTTCTGTAAATGATAATCAGGGCAGAAACAGTCTTGCCAGCGGTTCAGGTGAAGTTGAATTCAGTTTTTATAACAACACTATTGTAAACTCTCAGGAATTACATACTGTAAATGTTGAAAGTGGCATTGTTGCAAACAATATTTTCACTTTCATGCCCGGTTATTATGTTTACTATAATGACCGTAATCTCAGTTCAAAAGCAGATTTTACAAACAACTGCTACTACATGGCACCTAATCCGCCATTTGATTTGCTTTCAATGAACACAAGACCTGATTTTGCAGGGGATGACATGACTGATGTTAACAGTTTTAAACTTATCAAAGGTTCAAAGCTTATCGGAGCAGGTCTTGAAAGAGAAGACATCGAAAAAATGGAATACGATTTCTTCGGTGAAAAAGTTACTTCAACAAACATCGGTTGCTACGGCGGTGATGGTGTAGAAGGAAAACTTGACAGATATGATATTATCGACATAATGGTTGATGTGTTCAGATTCTTCGGCGGATTATTCGAAAGAGCAATTGACGGAAGTTTATTTGGTTGAGAGGTGTTTCGATATGGCAAATAAAGAACAGAGAACTTACAAAAGTTTCTGGGAGTGGGAAGAAAAATCAAAGCAGAAAGAGTATACTGAAAAAACGACACTTCTCGGTAATGACGGTACACTCCTTGCAAAAGGATGGGCAAGAAGAAATGTTTTTGATTATGACAGAACAAAGTCAACTCCCAATAACAGAAAAAAAGAATGGGATTTCTATCAGATTTCTGACGGCAGATTTATGGTGCAGATAAGCTTTGCTAATATCTCAATCGGTGGTTATGTTTCTGCAAAACTTGTGGACCTGAGAAATAAAAAAGTGATTGTGGATGCAATGTCTCCTTTCCTTGGCGGTAAAAAATATGTTCCCAATCCCAAAGGTGATGTTCCAAACAATTTCAAAGCAAAAATCGGTGGCGCAGAGTTTGAGTTTGATACTAAAGAAACAGAAAGAACTCTTTATTTCAAAATGAATGTAAAAGGCAAGGATGTTATCTGTAAGTTCCATATGGATATTATGGAAGGACTTGAAAATATCACAACAGTTCTTCCTTTTAAAGGTTATCCTACAAAATATTTCATGACAACAAAGCAGATGTGTATGCCCTGCAGCGGTACATTTGAATATGGCGATGAAATTTACAATTTCAGCAAAGAAGATACTTTTGCATCTCTTGACTGGGGAAGAGTAAATACTCCTTACAAAATGGTATGGTACTGGGGTAGCGGTTCAACATATCTTGTTGATGAAAACGGTGAAAAACATCTTTTCGGATTTGAAATCACATGGGGTATCGGTGACGAATCAAATGCAACTGAAACATGTCTTTTCTATGACGGAAAAGCACACAAATTCGGTGCAATTGATGTTGAAACTTTCCCGAAACCTGATAAATACATGCAGCCTTGGAAATTTATTTCTGAAGACGGCAGATTCAATCTGACAATGGAACCTTTCTATGACCATCATTCTGACCTGAATGTTGCAAATCTTGCACGTATGCATTCGCATCAGGTTCACGGTCTGTGGAGTGGTGATGTAACTCTTGATGACGGAACAAAACTTGAAATCAAGGATATGTACGCTTTCTGCGAATACGTAGAAAATAAATGGTAAAGAAAAACGAAAGCCCTCGGTGAAAACCGAGGGCATTTTTATTATTGTTTTTTCTTTTTTCTGAAAACAACAAGTTTTGAAAAGAAGTAGTTAAGCACAACAACTATAACGGCAAGAAGGATTTTTGAAATCATTTTTCCGCCTAAAACAAAGCCGAAAATGTCAAGTCTGTACTTGTCAAATCCGAGCAGATCAATCAGTGCAAAAAGACC
Organism: Acutalibacteraceae bacterium; assembly: GCA_045648125.1. Taxonomy (GTDB): domain Bacteria; phylum Bacillota; class Clostridia; order Oscillospirales; family Acutalibacteraceae; genus SIG575. The sequence continues at coordinate 26,529 of JAZRNJ010000163.1, read as the reverse complement.
GGCTTCTTCTATTGCCAAAGAAAAAACTCTTGCTGCAAAGAACGAGAAAATTTCTTTGCAGATTTTTTTTGTCTGCCATGTTTTGCTTTCAAAAACAAAAAGCTTGTTTGTGATATATGCAAAAACTACGGAAACAAACCATGCAATAACATTTGAAATCAGGTAACGCTCTTCTCCTAAAACGACATTAAAAAATTTGAATGCCGCAAAGTTTACAAGCGTTGTCAGTCCTCCGAAAAATACATACAGAATCAGTTCTTTGTATTTAATAAATAAATCACGGATTTTCTTCATAAGTTAAAATCTCTTTCGCTATATAAATAGGTCTTTGTTTAGTCTGAGTGTGAATTTTGCCGATATAAATTCCCATAAAGCCAAGGAAGATGCAGAGTATGGCAAAAAGTATAATCATAAGAGCTGCAAGATAACCGAAACGACAATCCTTGTCAGCAAGAAGGTAATCTGCAATAAAGAAACATATCCAGAGAAGCACACCAAAAATTCCTGTGCCTATACCGAAATAAAGAGGCAATTTCAGAGGAAGGTCTGTATAAGCGATAATTCCGTCAAAAGCGTATTTCATAAGCTTTTTAAAAGACCATTTTGTTTCTCCCGATTCTCTTTCCATAACTTCGTAAGGAATTGAGCATGTGTTAAAACCTATCCATGAAAAAATGCCTTTTGAAAAACGGTGGTATTCTGTCAGGGAAAGAATGGTTTCAACAACATTTCTTCTCATTGTTCTGAAATCACTTGCATCTTCAATCAGATTTACTTCACTTACTTTGTTGATGACGGAGTAAAATGAGGTTTTGATTTTGCTGAGAAGAGCACTGTCCTTTCTCTTCTCCTGAAAAGCAGCAACCATGTCATAATCAGGATTTTCGTCAAGAATTTTTCCCATCTGAACTGCAACCTCGGGACGCTGTTGCATGTCCGCGTCAATGATTGTGGTGTATTCGCCTGTTGAGGCTTCAAGACCTGCATACATTGCAGATTCTTTTCCGAAATTTCTTGAGAAATTTATTATTTTGATTTTAACATCTTTGTTGTTTTTAAAAATTTTCTTTAAGTTTTCACTTGTTTTGTCACGGCTTCCGTCGTTTACAAAAACAAGTTCAAACTCATCTGTGTATCCTTTCATTGCTTCTTTTGCGGCGTTAAAAAATATTTCAACATTGCCTTCTTCGTTGAAGCAGGGAATAACCAGAGTGTGCTTTACCGACATTTCTTCAACACCTTTTCAGTTAGTAAGTTTATTCTATACTTTCGTGACGCTTTTTGTCAATAGATTTATTTTTTGTTTACGATAAGTTTAATTTTTCTTTTCAAGCATGGCGATACATTCAACATGATTTGTTTGCGGGAACATGTCATAAGGACAGATGCTTTTCACTTTATATCCACCTTTGACAAGAGTGTATAAATCTCTGCCCTGAGTTTCGGGGTTGCATGAAATGTAGACAATTTTTTTCGGATTCAGTTTTAAAACCGAATGTAAAAATTTCGGAGTACTTCCCATTCTGGGCGGGTCAAGAAAAACAACATCTGCTTTATTTTCTTCAGCATAGCTTTTGAGAAAATCAGAAGCATCTGCACAGTAAAATTCGATATTTTTTATTCCGTTGATTTCTGCATTTTCTTTTGCATTTTCAACTGCATCCCGGACAGTTTCAACTGCAATTACTTTTTTTGATTTTTTACTTGCAATGAGTCCTATTGTGCCGATGCCACAGTAAGCGTCAATGACGGTTTCTTTGCCGGAGAGAGAGGCCAGTTCAATTGCTTTTGTGTAAAGTTTTTCTGTTTGTACAGGATTTATCTGATAAAAAGAATTTGCAGAAATTTTAAATCTGAGTCCGCATAAAATATCTTCTATGTATGGCTTCCCGAAAAGAACTTTTTGTTTTTTGCCGAGAACTAATTTATCGGATTTTCCGATTGCCTGAACAATTGAAGTAATCTGAGGGTGAAGTGAAACAAGGTCTCTTACAAAATTATTTCGCTGGTCAAATTTTTCTTCTCTTGTTGCAAGGACAACCATAATTTCTCCGCTTTTAAATCCTGAACGGATAAGAACATGGTGAAGAAAACCTGTTTCGTTGGCAGGGTTATAAACGAAGATTCTGTACTTCTTTATTAAAGTTTTAATGTCTGCAATAATCTTTCCTGCTTTTTCATTTTCAAGAAGACAGGAAGTGACTCCGACAATTCCTCCTGTAGAAGATTGATAAATGCCTGAAATTAAATTGCCGTGTCTGTCTTTTCTGAAAACAGTCTGAACTTTGTTTCTGTAATGGTAAGGGTTGTCCATGGGGACGATTTTTTCAACTCTGCCATACTTGCCTAATGAACGGACACATTTGATTTCCTTGAAACGGAGTTGCTCAGGGTAGTCCATGTTCATAAGCTGACAACCGTTACATTTTTTATATACACTGCACTTCATAAAAATTCACCTCTGCGTGATTATCAACTAAGTATATCACAGAGGTGAAATTTTATCAATCTTTGTCAAAGTGATTTTTTATGCTTTCGTAAATTTCTATGATTTTGAAACGTGGTTCATATTTGGGGTCTGACTCAACAAGTTTTACTTCGTCTTCATTAAAAAATAAATTTATGTCAGGCTGAGAAGCGGGTATACACAGAGGGGGAAACATTACGCACCACCAGTTTTGGCCAACACTTTCTCCGATAAGCACACGCACTGCTTTATATCTGCCTGCAGGGAGTGTTACATTTTCGTATGTTCTCGTGGTGAAAAACTCGTCTGTTACTGTGATTTCAACGGGATAATCAAACCCGTTTTCACGGATCACTTTTTCAGCCGTTTCAATTAACTTTTCTTTTTCATTTTCGATTTTTTCTTCTGCGTTTTCTTTTGTTACAGAGCCGTCAAAAATGTTTTTGCCTGTACTGAGAAGTGCGTCTCTTACTTTTAATTTTAATTGTTGGTCTTCTTCAGAATCGGAATTTGCAAGAACATGAAGACGGAGAACATCACTTCTTATTTCGTCACATGTTTCTGCGAAACCTGTAATGCTGAACATAATTGTAAACACAAAACCTGCTAAAAGAGAGAGTCTGAAGATTTTAATTTTTTTCATAAATAAAACACTGTCCTTTCACAGAAGAGTGTGGACAGTGTTTTTTGTGTTTATTCAATTATTTCCAAAGATTGGGAAACGGGCATTGCGATAAAAACATCGTTTGTGATTGTTTTTAATTTTTCAGCACAGATTTCTGCATCGTTTTTGTTTTCAAAAATTCCGTAAACTGTAGGACCACTTCCACTCATAAGAGAAAGTTTTGCATTTTGCTCTCTCATGATTTTTTTGATTTCCACTCTTTCGGGAACTTCAATTACCTGCTCGAAAACATTTGCTGCAAGTTTGCACATTCCGTCAAAGTCACCGTTTGCTGCTGCAATGAGCATTTTATCTTTTTTCGGTTTTCTGATATATGAAGCGTTATCAAAACTTTCAAAGGCCTCTTTTGTGGAAACTCCCATTTTCGGTTTCGCAAGAACGAAATAACATTGGGGAATATCGTCAAGAGGTGACAGAACATCACCGATATTCTGTGCAAGACAAGTACCGCCTACAATACAGAAAGGAACGTCAGCACCGACTTTTCTGCCGATTCTGCAAAGTTCTCTCTCGGTAAGGTTTGCACTGAAAAGTTCGTTCAATGCTTTTATTACCGCAGCACCGTCTGCACTTCCACCGGCAAGACCTGCTTCAGACGGAATGGCTTTTTCAATGTGAATGTGTAAGCCGTCATTTTTAATTCCCGTTTTTTCAAAGAAAGCCACGGCTGCTTTGTGGGCAATATTCTTTTCGTTTGTAGGAATACCTTCTTTTGAACAGGTGAGAGTGATTTTTCCGGAATCATTCTTTTCAACCGTCACCGTGTCATAAAGTGAAACGGACTGCATGATCATCCACAGGTTATGGTATCCGTTTGGAAGTGTGCCAAGAATGTCGAGCATTAAATTTACTTTTGCATAAGCTTTGATTTTCATTTTATCAAATCCTTACTCTATAGGAATAAGTACAGGTTCTCTTTGTTGGAAGAGAGCGATTGAATTGAAACCGCAATCGAGAGCAAGTTGCATTCCTCTGTCAATACCTGCACCAACATGTTCTGCAAAGTGAGAGTCTGAACCGAGTGTGATTAATTCACCGCCAAGGTCTCTGTAGCGTTTTACAATATCTACGTCAGGCATTGTTCTGCCGATTTTCTGACGATAGCCTGATGTGTTGATTTCAAGAGCCTTACCTTTTTCAATAAGTGTTTTAAGAATTTCGTCGATGATATCGCTGTAACGGTTAAGGTCGACTGTGTAACCCTGATCACCAACCATGTATCTCAGAGGATAGGTGAGGTGTGCAAGTGTATCAAACTTGCCCCAACGAGCAAGTTCAAGTTCTTCTTCGAAATATTCGTCAAGAAGTTTGTAAATATCATAACTGTCATATTTCAGTTCACAGAAGTCAGGCATATCACGGAGATTGTGAATTGAACCGATAACCTGGTCGTAGTTGAATCTTGAAATGATATATTCTGCAGTTTCTTTGTCGTAAGTGGGCTGACCAAGTTCAATGCCTGTGTTTACAAGAAGTTTGCCGAGGAAAGCAGATTTTGCTTTTGAAACTTCAAAATATGAATGAAAATCCGATTGGTCAAAATGTCTTTCTTTGTAGAAGTCAACTTCGCAATGGTCTGTGAAAGTAACTGAACGAAGTCCTGCTTTTTCTGCTGCTTCGCACATGAACATTGCAGAGTGGTTTCCGTCAAAAGAATTGTCGGTGTGAATGTGCATGTCGAGAATATTTTTGAATGCCAAGTAAGGTCGTCCCTTCTGAATAAAGTATACCACTATTTTACTCTACAAATTATAAAAAAGCAATAACTATAATAAAATTTGCAATTAAATATATATTGTGATATAATTAACAAGTTAAAATATTTTCAGAAGGTGATTATATGAGAGCAGTAGTAACAGTTGTAGGAAAGGACATGGTTGGTATCCTTTCAAAGGTAGCAGGAATATGTGCTGAAAACAAAATGAATGTTATTGAAGTATCTCAGACAATTCTTCAGGATATGTTCTGCATGATTATGCTTGTTGAAACAGCAGACGAAAGTGCAAATTTTGCAGCCTTTGCCGATTCACTTAAGGCTGAGGGTGAAAAATTAGGTCTTGTTATTCATGCAATGCATGAAGATGTTTTCAATTCCATGCACAGAATATAAAGGAGTTGTGATTAAATGATTAACACAGGCGATATTCTTGAAACCATAGGCATGATTCAGAATGAACACCTTGATATCAGAACAATCACAATGGGTATTTCACTTCTTGACTGTTGTTCAGGTGACATTGATGTTTCATGTACAAAAATTTACGATAAAATCACACGTCTTGCATCTAACCTTGTAAAGACAGGTGAAGATATAGAAAAGGAATACGGTATTCCTATTATAAATAAGAGAATTTCCGTAACTCCCATTGCAATGATTCTTGCTTCATCAGGTGGTGACCCGGTGAAGTATGCTCTTACTCTTGAAAAAGCATCAAGAGAAGTAGGAGTTAATTTTATCGGTGGTTACTCTGCACTTGTGCAGAAAGGTTTTGCTCAGGGTGACGAAGCACTTATCAGAAGTATTCCCGAAGCACTGTCAAGAACAGACCACATCTGTTCAAGTGTTAATATCGGTTCAACAAAAACAGGTATCAACATGGATGCTGTTAAACTTATGGGTAATGTTATCAAAAGTGCTGCTTATGCCACAGAGGACAGAGATTGCATTGGTGCAGCAAAACTTGTTGTTTTCTGTAATGCTCCTGATGATAACCCATTTATGGCAGGTGCATTCCATGGTGCAGGTGAAGCAGACTGCGTAATTAACGTAGGTGTTTCAGGCCCCGGTGTTGTAAGAAGTGCTCTTACAAAAATTCCCGATGCAAATATTACTGAAGTTGCAGATATGGTAAAGAAAACGGCATTCAAAATAACAAGAATGGGTCAGCTCGTTGCAAACGAAGCATCAAGAAGACTCGGGGTGCCTTTCGGTATTGTTGACCTGTCACTTGCTCCTACTCCTGCAGTAGGTGACTCAGTTGCATATATTCTTGAGGAAATGGGACTTGAACAGTGTGGTGCTCACGGCACAACTGCATGTCTTGCACTTCTCAACGATGCAGTTAAAAAAGGTGGCGTAATGGCATCATCTCATGTCGGAGGTCTTTCAGGTGCATTCATTCCTGTCAGTGAAGACGCAGGTATGATAAATGCAGCAAGAAGCGGATGCCTCACTCTTGAAAAACTCGAAGCAATGACTGCTGTATGCTCAGTCGGTCTTGACATGATTGTTGTACCCGGTGATGTAACACCTGAAATTATTTCTGCAATTATTGCAGACGAAGCAGCAATCGGCATGATAAATTCAAAAACAACTGCAGTAAGACTTATTCCTGCAATCGGTAAAGAAGTAGGGGATGAACTGAACTTCGGTGGTCTTCTCGGCAGTGGTCCTGTAATGAGAGTAAATACTGCATCACCTGAAAAATTCATTTCACGTGGTGGCAGAATTCCTGCTCCTATCCAGAGTTTGAAAAACTAAAACGAATTGTTTTTCGCAGGTAACCCTCGCCGGGGATTCCCTGAATGATAGATAATGAAATCCCATCGTGTTTTAATAATGCACGATGGGATTTTTATTTAAATATTAACTTTAACAGTCATAATACTTTTGGCGGGGATATCAATTTCTGATTGGAATTTTCCCTCATAAATTTTTTTGCAGTTGTGAGTTTCATCTGTGAGATAAATTTCTGCATTCCCCAAAAGTCCGTTCAATTTTAATTTTTCTCCTGTTTCTTCAGGATTTACTATTACAATAACAGTTGTGTTTTCGTTTGTGAATGCAACTGTTTTAATTTTGCTTTCTTTCCCGAAATTATCAAAAATTCTCACTCTTGTCATACCTTTTTCAATGAAAGAAGTGAAGTGTTTAAATGCATAGTAGCGGTTGTAGGTGACAAGTTGTCCATCAACTCTGTCAAGGAGTCCGTCGCCGTTTACTGCTGTCCAGCTTTGCCATGAAACAGCGTTCATTTTTGTCAGGTCATCCGCAATAATCTGTGCCATGTGAAGTCCGCTGTCAATTGTTCTGCTGTCAATTGTAAGAGGAAGCTCACACCATTCGCTCATTTCATATTTCTTATCAGGATAATCTTTTCTGAATTTTTTTCCTACTTCTTCTTTTTCTTCTGATTTAGTATCCATCCAATATGAATGTCCTGCAAAGGAATCACAGAAATCATTTAAAATTTCACTTGCAAAAAACTTTTCAACATACTGATAATGTGCCCATGTCATTTCTCCGCTTTCGGGACCGCTTAATTTGTAGGGAGAATTTCTCTTCTGCATTTCTGTTGCGAAAAGTTCAAGAAGTTCAATTGTTTCATCAATTTCGTAGTGACAACCTTCCTGACCTACCCATTCACCACCCCATGACCATTGAGGCTCGTTGATGGGAGAAATTGCATAAACAGGATAGCCCTGACTTACAAACCAATCTGCAATTGTGAGAACGTAATCAACAAAAGCCTGATAGTTTTCTTTGGGAAGATTAGATGTATACTGTTCAAGACCGCCTGAGGCATGACCGCTTTTTGTCATTGAAAAATGAGGACTGTTGCAGAAAAGAATAACTTTTTCTGCACCGTATTTTACTGAAAGGTCAAGCATACGACGGGCATTTGCATCTCTTGTGAAATCGTATTCGTATTCACCTGTTTCTTTGTTGAAAACATAAAAACTTTCAGTTCTGCGTGAAGTGTCCCATATTCTGCAGTCGGGATTGTCTGCTTCACCGCCACCAATGTTGTAACGGAAAATGCTGAGGCCTAAACCTTCTTCTTTGTCGTATAATTTTTTTGCGATTTCATCTGCCTGTTTCTCGTCTTCAATTGTCTGTGCCCACCAGCATGAGCTTGTGCCAAAGTCTTCGAAAGTCTGATATTTTTCTGTTCTGTCAATCAAAATTTCATGCCTCCCCATAAGTCCAGGACACCACATAAAGATAAACTGGATTATTGCAAGAATAAAGGAAATAATTTTCATCATTTTATTTTACCTCTCGTAAAATGTTTGTAAATTTATTTTACATTAACAAAAAATTTTTTGCAAGTAATTTGTTGACAAAATGTTTTTATGTTGTTAAAGTAAGTTGTAGAAACGGAGAGATATATATGTTTGAAATTATAAATCAATTCAGCGGTGATTACGCAGACCCGCCTGTAAAAATTCGTGAAGCAGCAAGAGGTGTTGTTATTGAAAACAATAAAATTCTGCTGACTTATGAAACTAACACAGGGGTTTATATGACACCGGGCGGAGGTCTTGAAGAGGGAGAAACTCTCGGAGAATGTTGCGTAAGAGAACTCAGAGAAGAAGCGGGAGTTGAAGTAAAACCCATAAAGCAGTTTCTGAGAATAAACGAATACTGCCCCGAATGTATGTATGTGAGCAACTATTTTCTCTGCGAAAAAGTGGGTGAGTGTGAAACTGCTCTTACGGAAATTGAAGTAGAACACGGTGCTGTTCCCAGATGGGTTGAAATTGAAAAAGCACTTGAAATTTTCGGAGAATATCCCACAAAGAGAAGGGACATTGCAAGTCTTTATCTGAGGGAATATACGATGCTTAATAAATATTTTGAGTTGCAAAAATAAATTGACATATTGCTATGAAAGAAAGTATAATGTAATCATAAACCTATGGGAGGTATAAATTATGTTAATGCAGAAAATTACGGCGTTTTTCACAGCACTTATCACACTTTTTACTTTGTGGTTCTGTCCTGCAGAGCCTGAAGAGGGAGTTTTCGGTGAAACTTCTTCAGTCGAAAAAGTTGAGTTTGACGAAGGTGTTTTTGAAATGAAAGAATATGACCTTGTAGTTTCTCCTGAGGGAAGTGATGCAAATGAAGGAACAGAAACGTCACCTCTTGCAACACTCGAAGGTGCAAAAGAAAAATTGAAATCTCTTAAAAATAATTTGTCCGAAAATACAACCGTTACAGTATGGTTCGAAGAGGGCAAATATATAATTGATAACGAAATAGGTTTCACATCAGATGATTTTTCAGGAGTTGTTTTCAGGAGTGTTCCCGGTGAAGATGTTGTTTTCACAGGAGCAATGGAAATTTCAGATTGGACTGAGGGTGAAATAAACGGTGTGAAAGCACTTGTGTCAGACGTTGATACAGATAAAATTTATTTCCGTTCTCTTTTCAAAGGTGAAAAAAGACTTCCTGTCAGCACATGGCCTGAGGAAGGATGCTTTACTGCAAAAAGTGCAGATATAAAAGATGCTCTTTATCCTGAAGATACAACAGGATATTTTAAACTTCACACGGCTTTCTATGCAAATGAAAATGAAATAATGAATTTTGCAAACGTAAAGGATGTTAATGTCCGTATCATGCATAAATGGTGTGATGATATTCTTCCTCTTCGTTCAGTTGATGTAAAAACAGGCAGAGTTGAATTCAGAAAACCTGCTGCAATGACAATTGAAGTTAACGACAACTACGTTTACGAAAATGTGCGTGAAACAGTAAACAAAGCAGGAGACTGGTATCTTGACAGAAGTGAAAAGAAACTTTATTACATTCCCTGTGACGGGGAAACTGCAGAAAACCTTGTTCTTTCAGCGCCTGTTACAGAAAAATTCATGTCCTTCCACGGTGCTGAAGATATAAAGTTCAGTGGTATCAGATTCATAAATACAGACTGGGATTTTGTATCAGGTACTCTTAATATCTGGCCCATTGACAAAACGAACCCCATTTTTGATGAGATGGAATATGAGGGCACACATCCTCAGGCATCTTACGAAGTGCCCGGTGCTATCGAGATAAACAATTCAGAAAACATTTCCTTTGAAAACTGTATTTTCCGCAGTATTTCAAATACGGCAGTTATGTTCAGAGGAAGCTCACAGAAATGCAATATTAATGCATGTTACTTTGATGAAATCGGCGGTAATGCAGTATTTATAAACGGAACATATGCAATTCCTGCGATTACTAAAAATATTTCAGTTACAAACTGTGAAATAAACGAATACGGAAGAATTTATAACCATTCTATCGGTGTTCTTCTGTGTCATGCTTCCGATTGTATAATTGAAAACAACGAAATTCATGACGGATGGTATACTGCAGTTTCTGTAGGCTGGGTATGGGGTTATACTGAAAATCCCACAAATAACATTCAGGTAAAAGATAACCTTATCTATAACATCGGTAACGGATGGCTTTCTGATATGGGAGGTATTTATACTCTTGGTATTCAGCCTGATACAGTTCTCAGCGGTAATGTGATTTACAATGTAGGTTGTTACGGCGGTGAACAGGGTTACGGCGGTTGGGGTATCTACCTTGACGAAGGTTCAACTGAAATTCTTGTTGAAAACAACCTTGTTTATGATTGTTCTTCTCAGGCTTTCCATCAGCATTACGGCAGAGATAACATGATAAGAAATAATATCTTTGCTTTCGGCGGTGATGGTGTATTCCGTATCACAAGAAACGAAGAACACAATTCACTTTTCCTTGAAAACAATATTCTTGTAAGTGACGACAAAGTTATGTACTGGGCAACAACAGCAATGGATTGGTTTGTGGATAATAATAATCTTTATTGGGATTACGGCAGACGTGCAGTATATTCAGGCTATTCAACAAAGATTGGTGATAGAGAAACAATTGTTGATATGGTCGGCAAAGGTTATTACAACAATGCGGTTTTCGCAGACCCCATTTTTAAAGATGCAGAAAACAGAGATTTTACTTTGGCAGAAAACTCACCTGCACTTCAGACAGGATTTAAACCTTTTGAATACAAAGCAGGAACTAAATATGATTTTTAATATTTAAAAAGATAACCACCTGAAAAAGAATTTCTTTTTCAGGTGGTGTTTTTGATTTTACCAGCTGTTTTCTACGTATTCACAGAAAGTGAACAAGTCTTTTATATAAATTTTTGTTCCGTCATCAAGAGTGACATCTCCATTCCATATACCGTAAACCTGATGGCAATTCATTCTGCCTACTTTGAAGTCTACGTCTGAATGGTTGTCAAGAGTGGGAATCATTGTCATGTTGAATCTGCTGTCTTCTGAAATAAATTTCCACGGCTCCATAAATCTGTCTTTGGGAAATTTTTCAACATCAACTGCACCGAATTTATGAATTTTTCCGTCATAGAAAATGCAGGTTTCCGTAGCGTTTGATTCATTGCCGATTGCCCATGTTATTTCAAAACCGAAAAGATGTTTTTCTCCTTTTTCATCTGTGATATACTGACTTCCGCTTCCCCAATACCAGACCATTTCATGAGGTGTATTTACCCTGCCCCAATCAAGAGAACAGAATGCTTTTTCTTTTGAAAATTCATAGACATAATCACCGAAAACAAATTTTCCTCCACAGGGCATACAAAGTTGTTTTGTGGTCATGAAATATTTTGTTTCATCTTCATCGAAGGGGAAAACTGTGGTGATGCTTTCAAGTGTTTCAGGGATATCCATTGAAGCTGTAACTTCAACAGGTTTTCCTTTGTAAGAGCCTTTATACCAAAGAGTACGTTCCGTTTCTTTTGTATTGAAATCAAACTCGGTTTTGCCGATTTTGTCACGGAATCTGCTTGGTGCATCGGGAATTGAGTGGGAAACATGTTTGTTTGCACCTGCAAAATACTGAATGGAGTCGCATATTACTTCTCCTGTTTTCAGGTCGGTAAGTTTTGCAGCAACATATCCTCCGATGTTGATGTTTGCAAAACTGACAAGTATCTGCATTTTGTCATCGAAGATAGTGTAGAAATCCCATTCTTTACGGCTGATAAGACCCTTTTTTACACAGTTTCTGTTATATTCAAAAACATTTTTCCTTGCCCAGCCTTTTGTAAGTAACTTACCGTCAGGATTGAGCAAAGGTGTGGGTTCGGTATATTCAATCTGCTTTGACTTTTCTTTCCATTCTGTAAAAGGAATGTAAGTCTTTTTCAGTTCACTACCCATGTGTTTACCTCGCAATCTGTTCTTATGCAATGATTATATCATTTCAAGAAAGTAAAAACAATAGCTTTTCAGAAGTCCCCCCCATAGAAAAATTAAGGCAAACCGTCGCACATGGCACGAGTTCGAATCTCCTTAAAAAACAGAAAAAATAAAAAATAAAGCACCCACAAATGTGGATGCTTTATTCTTGGTGATCCATCGGAGATTCGAACTCCGGACACCTTGATTAAAAGTCAAGTGCTCTGCCGGCTGAGCTAATGGATCACATGTTGTGCTGAACACCTTGATATTATATAGTGTTTTTTTGAATATGTCAAGAGATTTTTTCAAAAAAATTTATATTCAGCGATTTTTTAGCATTTTAACATATTTTTACCCTTTTAAGACAAACTATTTATGAGATTTTCAGGAGGATATGATATGTGGACCGTACTTATCAGGACTTTTTTGCTTTATTTTATCGTAATTATGGTTGTTCGTTTTATGGGAAAACGACAGATAGGTCAACTTCAGCCAACAGAACTTGTTGTGACTTTTCTGCTTTCTGAAATTGCGGCAATTCCTCTGGAAAATAATTCTGTGCCGCTTATTTATTCTTTATCGGCAGTTATTCTTCTTGCTTGTCTTGAGATTATTTCTTCGGGAATTGCTCTTAAAAGCGGAAAATACCGTCGTGCAGTTGAGGGGAATGCGGTTTTTATCATCAAAGAAGGAAAACTTGATACAAATGCCGTAAAAAAATTACGCTATTCAATTGACGACATTATGGAAGGTCTCAGACAAAAGGACATTTTTGATATCAGTGAAGTTGAATATGCTGTTGTGGAAACAAACGGAAATCTCAGCGTTTTGCTGAAATCGGATAAAATTCCGCTTACTCCCTCTGACATGGGTCTGAAAAAAGAAAAAACCGGGATACCTGCTGTTGTTATTGCTGACGGAAAACTTATTTATTCTAATTTTTCTCTGTGCAGAACAAGCGAGGTAAAAATTAAAAAACTGCTTGAAAAAGAAAAAATGACAGTCGATAAGGTTATGCTGATGACTCTTGATAAAGCAGGAAATAAATTTATTATACCCAAGGAGGTTCAGTTGTGAAAAGATTTGTTGTCGCAATTGTTTTGCTTGTATGTGTTGCTACAGGGAGTTTTTTTATAACTTCCTTTGCTGAAAATGCTATTGCAGAAACAGAAAGTGCACTTCTTTTATGCACGGAAAAAGAAAAAAGCATCTCCCTTGATGTTATGAAAATAAAAACAGCTCTGAATATATGGGAGAAAAATAAAAAAATTCTGTATACGTTTATGTTCCATGATGATTTTTCTGAAACAGAAAAAAATATGATAACGCTCAGATATCTGAGTGAGTTTCCTGAATTCGGCGAAATTGAAAGAATCAGCCGTGAAACTGCAATGATGCTTGATAATATGAGGAACAATTTTTGTTTGAATTTTGAAAATATATTCTGAGTTGTAACCTTAATATATTTTAAGTTGATTTTTGCAATTGTTTGTGATATACTTATTGAGTACAAATATGCTCATTTTGAAAGGAAGTAAAACGATGACCGGAAAAAGACTTATATCGGCACTTGTTCAGTTTATACCTTTGATTTTGGTTGTTACCTTTGTTTTCGGTGCTTTCGGAGGATATGTGAATTATTTTATCCTTGAACCGGAATATACAGCAACAACCTCTTTCTATGTAATGGCACCTGTTGATGAAGAAGCAGGCGATGACAACAACTCTATCATTACATACTACGAGAAACTGGCTCTTGACTATAGTGAGATTGCAACAAGCCGTAGTATTACAAGTGAGGTTGCAAAAAATCTTGGCCTTTCAGACGGTCTCGGTAATTATGAAATAAAAGTTTCTCCTGCAGAAGAAACACGTGTTATGGAACTTACTGTTACAGGTAAGGATGCAGAACTTGTAAAAGATATTGCAAATGAAATGGTAGTTGTTTTCACAGATACTGTTAAGAGGGTTATCGGTGCAGAAAACGTAAATGTTATTGACTTTGCTTATGTTATAAGATCAGGCCCTATGAGAGTGCAGAACACAATTCTTATCGCTCTTGCAGGTGCTATTCTTACAATCGGTATTATTGTTCTCAAGGAATTTCTGGATAACACCTTCAGAAATGCTCAGGAAGTTGAAGAAGTTCTTGATTTGCCCGTTCTTGCACAGGTTATTAAAATCAAGAGTACACATCCTGAAGAAAAAAGCAAAAAAAGATAAACGATTAACCTTTTATTTAGCGAAAGGAAGGATATACAGATGGCAAGGCGTAAGGATAATTTTGTTGGCCCCGGTGGTGGTTACGGTTACGGATATGGTGGCGGATACGGTTATGGTTATTATCCCAACGAAAGCAGTAACAATAAAGTTCATGAAGCAATTAAAACTCTCAGAAGTAATATCAAATTCTCAGAGCTTGAAGAATCTATAAAAACAATTGTTATTACAAGTAGTATTCCCGGTGAAGGAAAAAGTACAATTTCTCACTTCCTTGGAATTGAAATGGCAAAAGCAGGTAACAGAACTCTTTTGGTTGAATGTGACCTCAGACGTCCTACACAGGGTAACCTTTTTAAAATAAGACCTAAAAAAGGTCTCACATCATACCTTTCAGGAGCTTGTACTCTTGAAGAAGCAGCTTCACCTACAAATACGGAAAACTTATTTTTCCTTGACGTTGACTCAAAAGTTGTTAACCCTGTTGAATTATTGGGTTCTGACCGTTTCAAGAGTGCAGTAGGTGAAATGAGAAGAAAGTTCGATATTGTTATTTTCGATACACTTCCTCTTGTAAGTTTCATCGAAGGTGCTCTCGTAGCTGCAATGGCTGATGCAACAATCATGGTTGTTCGTGCAAATTATACTCCTCAGAGAGCTGTTATTGCCAGCCTTGATCAGCTTGAAAAAGCAAATGCAAAAGTTATCGGTACAGTGCTTAACGGTATTGAAGAATCAGAGACAAGCCAGTACTACGGATATCGTAAATACAGCAAATACGGAAAACGTTATTACGGTAAATACAGTTACAATTATGATAATAACTATTACAGTGATTCAGGAAGACCGCAACAGGACAAACAAGGCCTTACAGAAGAGGATTTAGTTGAATTATTTGACCATATAAAACGAGGCGGTGAGATTCTTGATAGATATTCACAGTCACATACTACCCGCCGTAGATGATGGTTCACCTAATCTTGAGGAATCTGTGAAAATGCTTGATGAAGCAAAAAAAGCAGGTTTTGACAGAATAATTGCAACACCGCATGTGCGTACTCATCATTATGATAAAGGTCTTGTGAGAGCAAGTATGTCTGCACTCAGACCTGAGGCTGAAAAACGCGGAATAGAACTTATACAGGGCTATGAATATAATGTGAGAGCACTGGTTGATGACGGAATAGATGGTTGCCTCAGATTCTGTACAGAGGGAACAAAAACTATTTTACTTGAGATGAACGGCATGTCTGTGGCATCAAGTTGGGAAAGAATGGTATTTCATCTTCAACAGGAGGGTGCAGAAGTTATAATTGCACATCCTGAAAGATACATAAATCTGTATAAAAATCAGGACTTGGTTTCAAGGATGTTAGAAGTTGGTTGCAGATTTCAGGTTGACCTTATAGCTATGCTGGGAAAATCTGTTTTCAATCCGGAGAAAAAGTTTTTAAAACAACTTCTTAAAAACGGCGCAGTCCGTTGGTGTGCTTCTGATGCTCACAGCGCAGAGGATTACAAAAATTTTGCTCAGGTTTTTCAGAAATACGGTAATGATTTTTACTGTACACCTGACGAATTTTCATATAAGGAACTAATAAAATAAATAAATCGAGGAAGGAATTTAAAAATGAACAATCTCTATGAGAAAATCGTGAATGGTGAAGAAAAAATTTCACTTGTAGGTCTCGGCTATGTGGGTATGCCCATCGCTGTTGCTTTTGCAAAGAAAGTAAAAGTTGTAGGATTTGACCTTAACGAAAAGAAAATTGAACTTTACAAATCAGGTATTGACCCCACAAACGAAGTGGGCGATGAAGTTATTTCAAAAACAACAGTTGATTTTACATGTGACGAAACAAAACTCAAAGAAGCAAAATTCCATATCGTAGCAGTTCCTACACCGGTTAACAACGACCACACACCTGACCTTACTCCTGTTGAAGGTGCAAGCAGAATTGTTGGTAGAAACCTTGTTAAAGGTTCAGTTGTTGTTTATGAAAGCACAGTATATCCCGGAGTAACAGAAGATGTTTGTGTTCCTATTCTTGAAGCAGAATCAGGACTTAAATGTGGTGTTGATTTCAAAGTAGGTTATTCACCTGAAAGAATTAACCCCGGTGATAAAGAACATAGACTTGAAACAATTGTTAAAATTGTTTCAGGTATGGACGAAGAAACTCTTGAACTCGTAGCTAAGGTTTATTCACTTGTTATTGAAGCAGGTGTTTACAAAGCAGAATGCATTAAAGTTGCTGAAGCTGCAAAAGTTATCGAAAACAGCCAGAGAGATATCAACATCGCTTTCATGAATGAACTTTCAATCATCTTTAACAAGATGGGCATTGATACAGCTGCAGTTCTCAAAGCAGCAGGTACAAAATGGAACTTCCTCAAATTCTTCCCCGGTCTTGTAGGCGGACACTGCATCGGTGTTGACCCCTATTACCTTACATATAAGGCAGAACAGATCGGTTATCATTCACAGATTATCCTTGCCGGCAGAAGAATCAATGACGACATGGGTAAATATATTGCAGAAAATACAGTTAAAAAACTTATTTCATGCGGTAAATCAGTTAAGGACAGCCGTGTTGCAGTTCTTGGTCTTACTTTCAAAGAGAACTGTCCTGATACAAGAAATACAAAAATCGTTGACATTATCAACGAGCTCAAGGAATACGGCGTTCAGTCTTTTGTTACAGATGCTTATGCTGAAAATGACGATGCTAAGAAAGAATATGGTATTGACCTTGTTCCCATGAGCGAACTCAAAGATATGGATGCAGTTATTGTTGCTGTTGCTCATGACAAATATTTTGAACTTACTCAGGCTGACATTGATGCAATCTATGCTCCCTGCGATAATACAGAAAAAGTTCTTATTGACGTTAAGGGCATCCTTGACAGAAAAGCTTATGAAGCAGCAGGTTACTGCTATTGGAGATTATAATTCAGGGTCAGCGGAAATCATCCGATAAAAAACGGGTTCGGATTATTTGTGCTACCATATAGGAGACTTTATAATGGGATACGACAATCTTGTTTTTGATAAAGACAGTGTTTTTCTTGTGACAGGCGGTGCAGGTTTCATCGGTTCAAACCTTTGCGAAGCAATTCTCAGAATGGGTTACAAGGTAAGATGTCTTGATAACTTCTCAACAGGTAAAAGAGAAAATATTGAAGGCTTTCTTTCAAATCCCAACTTCACTCTTATTGAAGGTGATATCAGGGATTATGAAACTTGTGAAAAAGCTTGTGACGGCGTAGACTATGTTTCAAATCAGGCTGCATGGGGAAGTGTTCCCAGAAGTATTGAAATGCCTTTGCTTTATGAGGAAATCAATATCAAAGGTACACTCAATATGCTTGAAGCAGCAAGACAGAAAGGCGTAAAAAGATTTGTTTACGCTTCAAGTTCATCTGTTTACGGAGATGAGCCTAATCTTCCTAAACGTGAGGGCAGGGAAGGTAATCTTCTTTCTCCCTATGCACTTACAAAAGGTGTATGTGAACTTTATGCAAAATTGTATACGGATATTTACGGCCTTGAAACAGTGGGCTTCCGCTATTTCAATGTTTTCGGCAGACGTCAGGACCCCTATGGCTTCTACGCTGCAGTTATTCCGAAGTTTGTAAGACTTCTTCTTAACGATGAAGCACCCACAATCAACGGTGACGGTAAACAGTCAAGAGACTTTACTTATATCGAAAATGTTATTGAAGCAAACCTTAAAGCAATGGTTGCTCCCAAAGAGGCAACCGGTCAGGCTTATAACATTGCTTACGGAGATCAGATTTACCTTATTGACCTTTACAATGAACTTTGCAGACTTATCGGCAAAGACATTGAACCTATCTACGGACCTGACAGAGCAGGTGACATCAAACATTCAAAAGCTGATATTTCAAAAGCAAGAGAACTTCTTGGTTATGACCCTGATTGGTCATTTGAAAGAGGTTTTGCAGATGCGGTTGAATGGTATAAAGAAAATATAAAATAAAAAGCAATTTTAATTTTAAGCGGAGGATGTTATGAACAGAGTTTTGAAAAAAGAAAAAAACGAAAATAAAACATCCGTCCGCTATTTTGAAGGGTTGAACTTATGGATATTTGCCGCAGTTTTTGTGGCAAATGTCTTTTTCCAGTTATCGGAAGTAAGTTCATCTCTTTTCCTTTATGTAGGTACGTTTATTATGCTGGGTACACTGTTCTTTATTGATAAGGACGATTATATCTATGTTTTCGTATCGTTGATGAGTGTTATCAGATTCTCCACGATTTTTGGTGTCTCGGTTGTTAATATTATTACTTTTGTCTATTTCTTCCGTACCTATGTTTTTGAAAATGAATATAAAAATGAAAGAGATAAACGGCGAATGTCAAAACCTGTTGTGACTGCAGGTATTGTTTTTATTATGTACTCTCTGCAGTACATACTCAATGGTAACCAAGGATTGAGAATGAGCTTTATCGCAATCAAACTTATGTTCTTCATGCTTTATATGGTTGATGTTTTCAGAGATATGAAGAACAGGAAAGATGCGTCGAAAAAATTTATGAACATTCAGATTTATTATGTTGTGGGTGTTCTTATTGCTGTTTTTGCATCAATTCTTGTAAACCCTGCGTATTCACTTGATGCAACACGAATGTCACTTGCTGAGGGTGCAGGTGTTAACCAGTTGGGTATTTCACTTGCCTTCTGTCTTGTGTTTGTAACAATGGGAATGACGAAGGTCAAGAATTTCAAAGAGTGGACAGTTCTTGCTGTAACTGCTCTTCCTCTTCTCTACTATTGTTTTGCTACTCAGTCAAGAACAAGTCTTATAGGTATGATAATTACATTAGCATCGGTTCTGACTATGGGTTATGCACAGAAAAGAGCAAGGCTTCCCATTACCCTCATGGGTATTGCGTGTGTTGTGGTGCTCGGAGGACTTATCCTCTTTACGGAAGGTACACAGCTTCACGAGAATATTATGGGAACAATTGAACGCTTTACAGACCCCAGAGGTAACGATATTTCAAACGGACGTTTTGATTTGTGGATGCACTACCTGGAAGTAATCGGCAGTGATATGCGTCTGTTCTTCCTTGGTGGCCCTCTTGAAAAATATGGTGGTGTTCAGGCTCATAACATGTTCATTGAAATTTTTGCCCTTTTCGGATTATTCGGAGCAATAATTGTTATATGGATGTACAGTACTGTATTTATTGAAATCAGAGGAGCGATTATTTCTCTGGGTAAGGGAAAATTCCGACTTCTCGGTTTCTTGCCACTTGTAATATTGTTCGTGACAGGTATGGCGTCTCACACACTTCTCAATACTGAACCTACTGTTAACTTCTGTTTAGGTGCTGCAATGATTTATTTCTACGGGGAGAATGATTTGGATGAAGATAATGTGGTTGACAATGATGACTCAGGTTTTGGGGTTGTCACAAAGCGAAAAAGAAATCAAAACTTCAGGCGGATGGATAACCGCTACAGCAAAAAATTTAGAAGAATTTGATGATGTTGAAAAATTTATCATAATCAGCATCAATCGTGATATAAAAGAAGAAAAGAAAGTTGTTGACGGAAAGAAAGTTGTATACTTTGTCCGTGCAAATCAGGTTGCAACGGGAAGAGATAAAATTCTTGAAGAAAAACTTTCAAAAATTATTGCAGAGGAACAGCCTGATGTTATTGATGTTCAGGGAACTGAATTTTCATTCGGAGAGTCGTTGCTTAATTGTAATGTGAATTGTCCTGTGTGTGTTACTTTGCAGGGACTTGCAGGTGCCTGTGCAGATGTTTATGTTAAAGGGATGCCTCTGAAAGAACTTATTTTCGGAAGGTCAATGCGTGACAATAAACGTCTCGGCGGTCTTCTTGAAAGAAAAATTCTTATGCACCTTCGTGCAATGAAAACAGACAGAATTATTAAAAAGGTAAATTACTGCATCGGCAGAACTCATTTTGATAAAGCAGAAGCAGAAAAAATAAATCCCGCTATTAAATATTTTTCATGTAACAGAATTCTCAGAAGCGATTTCTATTCCTACGAGTGGGATATAGATAAAGCAGATAAACATAAACTTTTCGGTATAAGAAGTGAAATACCTTACAAAGGTCTTCACTATGCAGTGAAAGTTATTGCGAAACTTAAAGAAAAGTATCCGGACGTCGTCCTTGAAGTTCCGGGTGATCTTAAAGTTTATGAGCCTTTATCTTCCATTGCAAGTTATCCTAAATATATCAACAAACTTTTAGATGAATATGATGTGAGAGAAAACATAAAATTTTTACCCTCTCTCAACCCTCAGGAAATTGCTGAGCACATGATGTCAAGCCGTGCGTTCTATCAATATTCGGTGATTGAGAATTCACCAAACTCTCTTGCGGAAGCTCAGGTAATGGGTGTACCATCAGTAGCAAGTGATGTGGGTGGTACTTCTTCTTATGCAGAAGATGGTGTTTCCGGACTTCTTTTTGAAGTTGACAATATCGAGGAATGTGCTGAAAAAATCAGCAGAATTTTTGAAGATAATGAACTTTGTCTTTCTCTTTCGCAAAACGGCAGAAAAATTGCAGAAGAAAGACATGATATAAAAGTAAACACAGAAAAACTTATTTCGATTTACAGAGAAATTACAGCACAGTAAAAAAGAGGTGAACTTTGTGGCAGGAGCAAACAAAGTTGCAAAAAATTCATTTTTATATACAATTGCAAATATGGTCACAAAGGCTTCTACTTTTTTGCTTTTGTTTATTTATACAAATCCAAACTTTTTATCTACAGAAGACTACGGCAGAGTAAATCTTCTCACATCTTTTACAAACATAGCAGTTCTGCTTGTTAATTTGTCTCTGCCTTACGCTCTTATCAGGTTTTATGCTGAATATAAACTTGATAAAGAAAAGTGCAGAAAGTTTTTCGGAACAATTATGACCTTCATGCTTGTTTTCGGAATAGCTGTTGTAGCATTGATGATAGTTCTGAGAGGTCCTATAAGTCAGATACTGTTTAAGGGAATTGAAATTTATCCCCCTGTTATATGTACACTTCTGACGCTTGTTTTCAATGCTCTTTACCAGATGTATCAGTCCATACTTCAGGCGAAACAGCAGGGTGGAAAGTTTGCAAAAAACTCACTTCTCTTTTTCTTTTTCCATGTAGGGTTGAATGTACTTCTTCTTATTTTCGGAAAAGGAGTTTATATTTTTGGTTTTGAATTAGGCGGCCTTAACGGAATGATGCTGTCTTTGTTCATTTCCAATTTTGTCTTTGCAGTTTACGGAATTATAGATATGCAAAGACAGGGATTGATGTCTTTCCGTATGGATAAAGAGATGCTGTCAACTGCGCTTAAGTATTCAATTCCGTTATTACCTCACAACATTGCCAACAACATGGCATCATACATATCAAAGCATTTCCTCAATGCAGCAGGTAAGGCTTTCGAAAACGGTATTTATAGCGTTTCAATGCAGTTCAGTTCTGTTATTGAAATTGTTCAGTCTTCAATTCATCTTGCATTCAGACCATGGTTCAATGACAAGATGAAACTTGGTGAAGAAGGTAAAAAAGAAATTGTGGATTTAGCGTCAGTTGCTTTCAGAATTTCTGCAATTGTCTGTCTTGGTGTTGCACTTTTCTCTCAGGAAGTTGTAATGCTTCTCAGCGAAGATTATTATGATGCGTGGAAATATGTTCCCGTAATTGCCGTTGCACATGCAGTGAAGTTTGTTTATTTCACTCATACATTCGGCATTATGTATGATATCAGGCAGAGTAAAAAAATGTTCTTCTGTTCAGGTTCTGCGATTGTTGTGAATTTTACAATGAGTTATATTCTCACAGAAATGGGAAAATACACGATGTTTGCAGCGGCAATCTGTTTCCTTGTTTCAAGGTCAACTGCTGCTCTTGTTTCAGTTATCATCTGCAGGAGAAATGATATTATCAAATACAATATAAAAGAAATGATGACAAAGATTTTACTTGTTGCAGTTTTCAGTGCTGCAGGTCTTGTTCCTGTTAATGTTTTCTATGTGGGACTTGAAAATGAAATCGGCCTTTTTTCAGCAACGTTCTTTGCGAATATAGCATTTAAACTTGTGATTTTTGCAATTGGTGTTGTTTGTATAATCGGCAGGAAGAGAAACGAAATTATTTCACTTGTAAAAGGTATTATCAAAAGGAAAATAAAATAAGGGGACGCGTTCTATGAAAATTCTTGTAACAGGTGCAGAAGGGTTTGTAGGAAAAAACCTTTGCGCAAATTTTGAAACAAACGAAAGTTATGAACTTTTCAGATTTGATGTGAATACAGAAAAATCGCTTCTTGAAAAATATTGTCAGGAGTGTGATTTTGTTGTTCATCTCGCAGGGGTGAATCGTCCTGAAACAGAAGAGGAATTTGCAAAAGGAAATTCAGGTTTCACAGGAGAATTGCTTGAAACTCTGAAGAAAAATAAAAATACTTGTCCCGTACTTATAACTTCTTCTATTCAGGCAGAGCTTTCCAACGCCTACGGCAAATCAAAGAAAGATGCAGAAGATTTTATTTTTGCTTATGGCGAGGAAACAGGAGCAGCGGTTTTCGTTTACAGAATGCCCAATGTTTTCGGTAAATGGTGTCGTCCCAATTATAACAGTGCAGTTGCAACTTTCTGCCACAATATTGCAAGAGACCTTCCTATTACTGTTAATGACAGAAATTATATGATGAGACTTGTTTACATTGACGATGTTGTAAATGAAATCAGAAACGCAATTGAAGGTAAAGCAAATAAGGGTGAAAAATTCTGCGAAATTCTTCCTGTTCATCAAAGAACTCTCGGTGAAATTGTTGACCTTATTTACTCTTTCAAATCATCCCGTGATGAAAGAAAAGTTGCAGATATGTCAGATGAGTTCGTAAAAGACCTTTATGCAACTTATCTCAGTTATCTTCCTGAAGATCAGTTTTCTTATCCTCTTAAAATGAACATTGATGAGAGAGGTTCTTTTACAGAAATTATCAGAACAATTGACAGAGGACAGATGTCAGTTAATATTTCAAAACCCGGCATCACAAAAGGTAACCACTGGCACAATACGAAGAATGAAAAATTCGTGGTTGTTTCAGGTACAGGTGTTATCCGTTTCAGAAAATACGGTGAAGATAAGGTTATTGAATATTATGTAAGCGGAGACAAAATTGAAGTTGTGGATATCCCCACGGGATATACTCACAATATTGAAAATTTAGGTGATACAGACCTGGTAACGCTTATGTGGTGTAATGAACCTTTCGATCCTACAAAACCGGATACGGTTTTCCTTAAAGTATGAGGAGTGAGAAAAAATGAGTAAACTTAAATTGATGACAATTATCGGCACACGTCCTGAAATTATCAGACTGTCAGCCGTTATGAAATGTGCAGACAAGTATTTTGATCATATTATCGTTCATACAGGTCAGAATTACGATTACACTCTTAATCAGGTTTTCTTTGAAGATCTTGAACTTCGTGCACCGGACTATTATCTTGATAGCGTAGGTGCAGACCTTGGTGAGACAATGGGTAATATTATTGCCAAATCTTATCAGGTTATGGTTAAAGAAAAACCCGATGCAGTCCTTCTTCTCGGTGATACAAACTCAGCACTTTCAGCAATAAGTGCAAAGCGTCTTAAAATTCCGATTTTCCACATGGAAGCAGGTAACCGTTGTTGGGACTGGAATGTAAGCGAAATGATTAACAGAAAAATCGTTGACCATATTTCAGACATAAACCTTCCTTATACAGAACATAGCAGAAGATATCTCATTTCAGAAGGTATCGACGGTAAAACTGTTTTTGTAACAGGCTCACCTCTGAGAGAAGTTCTCGAAAGTTACAAAGATAAAATTGATGAAAGTGATGTTCTCTCACGTCTTGGTCTTGAGGAAGGTAAGTTTTTCCTTGTTTCTGCTCACAGAGAAGAGAACATTGATAATGAAGAAAACTTCATGGCTCTCATGACTGCTATCAATAATATTGCAGAAAAATATCAGATGCCTGTTATTTATTCAACCCATCCCCGTTCAATGAAATTCATTGAAAAGAGAAACTTCAAATTCCATCCTCTCGTTCAGAATCTTAAACCTTTTGGTTTCATGGATTATAACAAACTTCAGAAAACAAGCTACTGTGTCCTTTCGGACAGCGGTACTCTTTCGGAAGAATCTGCAATGCTTGGTTTCTCAGGTGTTCTTCTCAGAACATCAACTGAAAGACCGGAAGTTCTTGATAAAGGCAGTGTTGTAATCGGCGGAATCAAGACACAGGATGTTGAACGTGCAATTGAACTTTCTGTTTCAATGAGAGAAAATAACGAACCTTATGTGATGGCAGAGGATTATGCAGACCTGAATGTATCTGTCAAGGTTGTTAAACTCGTTCAGAGCTATACACACATCGTAAACAAGACAGTATGGCTTAAACCCTGATTGTTTTTGTGCCATTTGCTCAAAAGAAAAGTATATTTTTGTGCATTTTTCAATTTTTTTCAGTTCTTAAAATTTTATTTCTTTTATACATGTTGACACTCTCCCCCTACTTGTGATATTATTATCATGAAGAATAGTAGGGGGAGTCTCGCCTTTTACGTTCTAATATATGGTTATTTTATACTTAGCATTATATCTTTAAAGGAGGCAATGTTATGTCTAAGACAAAGAAACTTCTCAGTATCCTTTTGTCACTGCTCATGGTTGTGAACATGTTCGCAATCGGTGTTTCAGCGGCAGATGAAACTGACGAAGCAAACTATGTAGCACAGTACAGCATTGACACAAGTGCTGATGTGGTACATCCCGGTGATGTAATCGATATTTACCTCAACCTGACTACAGAATATCCTGTATATGCAGCTCAGGCAGCGGTACTTTACGATTCAACACTTTTTGAGGTGGTTATACCCGAGGGTAAAAAAGCAACCACACCTGATTACATTGATAACGCAGGTGAATTGGAAAACTATAAACTTCTCGGTAATGCATCATCATCCTCAGCAATGTATAAGAGAAACTCAAATCCCACTTATTGGCAGTCTCTTGCAGGTTCAGTGAAGATTGCTTACATAGGTTTCTCAGGTGACTCAAGCAAAGGTAATCCCGTAGTTGCTGACGGTCAGATTGCAAAGTTCTCACTCAAAGTGCGTGAGGATGCAGAGTTTGGTGCAAAAGGTTCAATTTACATGAACGAAGATTGGATTAAAGATTCAGACTGTCTCGGCGGTCTTACTTTCGTATCACGTTCAGTTACAGAAACATTCGGCACAACAACAGGCAGCTATGTGGCACATGGTCAGACTGTTGACCTTTCAGCAGCAAGTGCAACTGTTACTGTAGGCCATGATGACGGTGAATGGTCAAACAAAACTGCACCTGATTGTGAAAACAAGGGTCTTGATGAACTTAAATGTACAATCTGTGGTGAAGTTATCGACACAAAAGAAGTGGATGCACTTGGCCATAAAGAAGGCGAAGTTCAGGTAGAAAAAGAAATTAAACCTGACTGTGTAAACACAGGTTCATACGATAACGTAGTGTATTGTACAGTATGTGATAAAGAACTCAGCCATGAAACATTCACAGTTGAAGCTTATGGTCACGAATACGAAGTATCAGTAGCAGCACCTACATGTACAGATGCAGGTTATACAAAATACGAGTGTTCAGTATGTGGCGATACATATGTAGCAAATACAGTTGATGCACTCGGACATACAGAAGTAATCGATGCAGCGGTTGCACCTGATTGTGAAAACACAGGTCTCACAGAAGGTAAACATTGTTCATATTGTGGCGAAGTACTTGTAGCTCAGAAAGTAGTAGATGCTCTTGGCCATAAAGCAGTAATCGACGAAGCGGTAGCACCTGATTGTGAAAACACAGGTCTCACAGAAGGTGTACATTGCTCAGTTTGCGATAAAGTACTTGTAGCTCAGGACGTAGTAGATGCTCTTGGACACAAAGAAGTAATCGACGAAGCAGTACCGGCAGACTGTGTAAACACAGGTCTCACAGAAGGTAAACACTGCTCAGTTTGTGGCAAAGTTTTTGTTGCTCAGAAAGTAGTAGAAGCACTCGGTCACAAGTACGAAAAAGTTGTAACAGATCCTACATGTACAGATAGGGGTTATACAACATATACATGTTCAG
>JAZRNJ010000162.1:0-10648 GCA_045648125.1 Acutalibacteraceae bacterium | reverse complement strand
CATATATCGCAACATTTGTTTACGGTCTCTTCAGCGACGACAAGAACGCAATGTATATGACACTCGCACTTGTTGCTGCAGGTGTTACTGCATTCGGTATCCTCATGTGTGCACTTTTCTGCAAGGAAAGAATTGAACTTCCCAAGAAAGAAAAGGTTAAAATTTCCAAGGCACTCTTCACTCTTTTCAAATACAAAAATTACCGTGCCTACCACATAATGCAATGGGTAAATAACTTTGCCTGGCTCGGAAGAATGTCCACTTTCCTTGCCGCTATCACAGTTGGCTCATCAAAGAACCTTCTTCTCACACTCCCAACTGCTGTAGGTACTGTTGTAGGTAACCTTATTGCAACAAAGCTTTCAAAGAACCATGAGCCTACAAAGCTTCTTAAATTCTGTGGTATATATTCACCTGTTTCAGCAGGTATACTTTTCGCAATCTGCTTTTTTGAAGCTAAAATGGGTATCAGGTTCTTCGAAGGATGGAACAGTATTTTCTTCTATGCTTTCTATTTCATTTTCGGTATCGGCATCGGTATTCAGGAACTTTCAAACTCCCACTTCAACGTAGAATTCCTTGACTATCTTGAATGGCAGTGTGGCGAAAGAATGGAAGCTATCCACGGTATTGTCCCCGGTTGGGTAAACTCAGGATTTAACTATCTTAAAGAACTTGCAATCCCCTTTATGGTTGCATGGGCAGGATATCTCTCTTCTGCAGAGGGAGACCTTGTTGCAACAATGCAGGCACAACCTACATACCTTGATACATGTCTGAAAATCCTTGCATTCCTGCTCTTCGGTTATACATTAGCAAACGTACTTAAAGCTATTATCCTCAAAACATCTTACGACGTTGAGGGTGAAAAGAAAGAGCAGATGTACCGTGAGCTTGAGCAAATCAGAGCTGAACGTCACAAGGAAAACGAAAACATATAATATGAGAAAAAATATTATTTGTTTTGTTATTTCTGTTTTGCTTCTCGTTACTTTTTCCGGATGCAGTCAACAAAAAGAACCTGAACTTTCAAACGGAAGGTATATGCTAACTCAATACAGAGGTGCATATATGTCACCTTTCATTAAGTTCGACACAGAAAATAACACCTTTTCCTTCCACTATGACTATGTTTCATCCTACTATGCTTACGGCAAATTTACCGTAAAAAGCAATACAGTTTTCACCGAAACTGATGACGGAAAATATACTTTTATTTTCGAAATCAAAGATGATGAAACAATAGTTTTTGTTCAGAAAGGTTCTTCCCAAATCAATATACTCGATGAAAGAGCACCACAGGTAAGTGACGGTTCAGAATTTGTTTTTTGGGAATAATAAAACTTACGGGTCACCGAAAAATTTCGGTGACCCGCTTTTTTATTTACTGTGTTCCGATGTGAAAACATCTGCTATTTCTGTAATTGTTATAAATGCGTGAGGGTCTGTTTCGTGGACAATTTCTTTGAGTTTTGCAACCTGAAATCTGTTCACAATGAAATAGACCATTGTTTTGGGTTCGTTTGAATATCCACCAACAACCTCAATTCTTGTTGAACCCGATTCAAAGACTTCACTGAGAATTGAGCATACGTCATCCGGTTCAGTTGTAACTATAAGAGCACACTTTGCTCTGTCAAGACCTTCAACAATAAAGTCTACCGTTTTAAGTGCCGCTGCATAAGCCACAATTGAATAAAGAGGCAAAATCCAGCTTTGTATCACAATTCCGCAGATTATATAGAGAAGCACGTTATAAATCATAACAAACGTGCCAACAGTTATGCCAAGTTTTTTTGCGAAAATAACTGCCATAACTTCAATTCCGTCCATTGCACCACCGTAGCGTATTGCAATACCGCTTCCCACACCCGATATCATACCACCGAACAATGCGCAAAGCAACAAATCCGTCCCTGCAAGAGGAGAAGCAATGTTTACGTCTATAGGTAAAATATCGGTTATAAGCCAGGATGCAAGAGAATAAATTCCTACTGTATATACTGCGTACACCGTAAAATGCACACCTTGTTTTTTCAGTCCGTAAATAAATAACGGTATATTAAGAATCAGCAAAAACACAGACAATGTCAGCCACTCGGGAGTTACCTGTGCAAGAAGCATTGATGTACCTGAAATTCCGCTGTCGTAAAGCTTTACGGGATACAAAAACAAAGTAATACCAACAGCATTTATTACACCTGCTAATGTAAGCATTAAAAAGTTTTTTATTTTAAATTTTTTGACATTTTTCAGAATCAGTTCTCTTCTTTCTTTATTCATCCGTCATCTCCTTATATCTATTATTATGATGCAAATCTATATTTTATTTTACTTTATTGTAAAGAATTATTACTGCTTTGGGTGTATCGTTTATTGTAATATCCATACCATCACGCATTAACTGTTTACCTGTTTTTTCATACTTTGTTTCAGGGAAATCATAGTCATAAACTTCATAAAGTGTTTCACTTTCAAGACCGTTAAGAACAAGGTGATATGTGTTTTCTTTCACATTTTCTCTCTTGTAAATAAGTGCCATACCCTCTTCTGCGTTTGTGTCAAACTGCATTGCAAGATATTTTTCCGTATCAAGTTTACCACATGCCAAGGGATAATAGTTGCCCACCATATTCTTTCTGATGTCAAAATATTCAAGTCTCTGTGAGCAGGAAATAATATTTGTTCTTGTTGCATATTCTCCCTCAATGTAAGCACATGTGCCGTTATAAGGATACCAGAAAGAAATGCCGTAAGTCTGTGCCTGTGTTGCCTGAAGGATATCGGGTTTTGAATTACCTTCACCGTCCATACAGTTATAGTCACTTCTCCAGAGAGGAATTGACCTTCTCTGCATTTCAATATCAAGACGCTTACCGCCTGATGCACAGTTGTCAATTCTGAGGTCGGGAATTTCTTCAAGCAATGTATCGAAGAATTTGTAAAGATTTGCTACATGGTGGTTTTCAGTAAAGCCTTTTCTCCCGTCTTCCCATTCTTTATCTGCTTGTTCCCAACGAGGAAGAGGAGTAAAATTACTATCCATTCTGAAACACTTAACACCATTATAACGGAAAGATTCAAGCATATAATCAGTTACATATTTCAGACAATCTTCATTTGCAAAGTTCACAACGTTTGCTTCGTCATTGTCAGGATTCAGAATAAGCCATTCGTCATGTTTTATACATTCATTGTACATTGCTGTATCTTTGCAACAACGCTCTATTTCATACCAGAGAAGAAGTCCCAATCCCCTCTCCTCAAGTTTTTCTGAAATTTCTCCGAAGCCGTCAGGGAATCTTTCCGGGTCTGCATACCAGTTACCAACGCTGTCAGACCAGTTATTTCTCTGAGGATACCAACCTGCATCAACCCATGCATAGTCAAGAGAATCTGTCCATTCTTCAGGGATATTTTTAACATTCTGAAGAACTTGTTCTTCTGTTGTACCTGCAACCTCAATTCCGATACCTGTTGTTGCAACCTGTTTTGTACCCTCGGGAACAACACAATCCATTACATAATTTCTGAAATGATTAAAGCCCTTCAGCGCATTATCTGAATTATAGAAAGTAAGCGAAACCATTGGTGAACGAACTTCCTCTTTGGGCTGAAGATAACCTTTGAGAGTTTCCTGCTTTACTTTTATCTTTGTGCCCTCAAAAGTCTGCGCAAGTGAAGTGTACCACTGTCCTGACCAACCTACTGCAAGAACTGTACCACTGTTTTCACCTGAAAGGTTAAAATAAGGCAGGAATGATTCTGTTCTGCCACCGTTTGCTGAAAAAACACAGGGAATAAAAGCAAGTTCTGATTTCATCATTTCAAAGTCGTCTGCCTCTGAAAAAGAACCGTTAGTAAAATATACTTCCGTATTTTTACCTGTAGGCAAAACGCAGTCTGCAGCAAAGAACTTTGAAACTACAGGAGAATTTTCTTCGCCCTTATTTTTAATATATACAGTCCAGTCACATGATGCGTTATCTTCATAGATAGTAGCTTCTACAGTTGCTACAATGTCACTTTTTTTGTGAGAAAGTGTGATATATGTAGTTTTACCGCCACGATAATATGCACCAACTTCGCTTTCTTCGCTGATTGCATAATCCCAATCATCAATATTTCTGCGAAAATCCTTACCGCCTACAGAGAAAGTATAAGCAGGATTTTCTGAAGATAAAATATTTTCCTCATACCATTTTCTGCAGTTTTCCTTTTCTTCTGCTGTTACTTTGTATTCGTCTGCATCCATTGAATCAAAATATATTTCTGTAGTTGAACTGATATCCATTGCTGCTCTGTCAACCCAGAGTTTGAAATTTGAATCAGGCACTGCAAAGGCTGAAACAATGAACAAAATTGCCTGAACAAGTGAAATAATTGCTCTCATAATACTCCCTCAACAAATTGATTTTTAAAATTATTTTACCCTATCAAAAATCCTTTTTATAAGATACTGCCAGATAGTCGGATGTGAATACAAGCCTGACGGTAAATCGACTGTTTTACAAACAACCTCACCGTTCATTATATCATTTATTGCACGTATTTCATCTTCAACGCCCACACATGTCTGTAAAAGAGGATATGTAGTAAAATTATCTTTTTCTGTAACAGATATAGTTGACTGATATATAATATTACCCGTATCAATTCCTTTATCTACGAAATGGACTGTAACACCTGCATTTTCTTTATCTTTATTATACAAAGCCCAGTATGC
Source organism: Acutalibacteraceae bacterium (assembly GCA_045648125.1). Lineage (GTDB taxonomy): Bacteria > Bacillota > Clostridia > Oscillospirales > Acutalibacteraceae > SIG575. The sequence goes on along the minus strand of JAZRNJ010000162.1, from coordinate 5,922 downwards.
ACCATGACTTCCTCTGTATTTGGGAGTAATACCTGCATGGAGATTCACAAACTTCGCATTTACACAATTCAATACTTCTTCTGAAATTATACGAGTCCCGTTAACTATAACTATATCAGGATTAATTTTTTTCAGAGTTTCAATACACTCTTTGTCATTAACAGAATTCACAAAAACAGGTTCTGACGCCATCATTGCACTATCATCAACAGATGCACCATACTCTTTTAATATTTCTTTTTTTCTGTTAACAGATGATTTTTTCAAAAAAGGAACAATGAAACCTACAAATAACACCTGTCCGAGTACAGTCATAAATCCTAATTTTTTTATTCTTCTTTTTAAAAGATTTTTAGTAGAAACTGAATCTTCAATAATAACCTTTTCAATTGAAAAATGTTCACTTAATTTATTATATACCAAGCATGATGAGTCTCCACGGCTACATAACATAACTATCTTTTTCATTGATTATTTCCTCCGCCATTTCACCCATATTTCTGCTTTCAAAACCGAATTTTTCATTAAGTTCCTTGTAATACCTGAGCAACTCTTCAACCTGAGCCAGAAAAGCATCAGGATTTTCTCCCATATTATGGGGATGCCACCAGATATGAATAATTTTTCCTTTTTTAGCAGCAACCTTCATCAGATTTTTTATATTGTATATTTTAAGAGGTTCAAGGAAACTAAGCATTTTATTCTGTTTTCTCAAAAAAATACTTGATTTCAGATTAATTATTCCGTCCTGATAACAGCCTTCTCTGAAATAACTTTTACTTCCACAAACAGGTATGTATGTATCAATAAGACGAACAATTCGTGAAAGTTTTGTATTTTCATCATAAGCAAAGTGATTCTGATTTCCTCTTACTGCAAAAATATTGTTATTTTTCAATGCATTAAGATATTCAGAATTATAAAGGTTTCTGGGGAAAATAAAGCTCTTGATATCAATATTGAATTTTTCTTCAGCAATTCTTTTAGCTGATTTTGTATCCGCTTCAAACGCTTCGTATGTCTGACCTTTTTCTCTGCAATAATAATGACAGAAAGTATGTGAACCTATTTCCTGATAACGATACTTCATAATTTCTTTTATTACAGAAGGGGCATAATGCAGCATATCTTCCTCTTCATTGTCTCCGATAGTTTCCATGTGTTTATATGCTGAAAGACGGGTATTATCATACTCCGGCTTAATCTCAGGAGAATAATCTGCCAACTCCTCTTTATCTTCAGCAAAAAGCATACCTACAGTTCCCCATGTAGCATGGATTCCGTATTTGTCAAAAAGTTTTAACAAACGAGGAATTGTTTTTCGTCCTTCTATTATATCCGGTCCGTATTTTTCAATTGTCCTTGAATCTGTAACACCCCAAAACAATTCAAAATCCAAAGATACTATCAAACGACCGTTTTTCTTCACATTCATCAAAACACCTTCCGTCAAAGTTATATGGTAATTTTGTTTTTCAAATTTTATCAAATATAATATAACACAAATTACAGTATTTTTCAAGGTTGCTATTTCAAGGAAGTAGTGATATAATCAAACTGAGGTGATTACTTTGAAAACATCAACATCCATTGATGCTGCAGCATCTTTTATCGGAGAAGAAAAAACTCTTGAACTCTTGGCAAAAGCAGGTTTTGATGCATGGGATTTCTCTATGTTTGAAATGTGCAAATATGATTGGGGCAAGAAAATGCTCCTTGATAACGACCATCCTTTAGCAGGAAACAACTACCTTGCTTTTGCAAGAAGACTTAAACAGATAGGTCTTGATAACGGCATCCATTGCAATCAGTCACACGCTCCTTTTCCTACCCGTTGCGCAGAAATAAGAGCACATTACAAAAGAGCAATTGAATGCACTGCTGAGGCAGGAGGTAAAATATGCGTAATTCACCCTGACAATTACAAAGATGCTTCAGAAAATGCAGAAATTTACTTTGAACTTCTTGACTTTGCAAAGGGTTGCAATGTTAAAATTGCTACAGAGAACATGTGGAACTGGGACGATGAAAAAGACCAGGCAGGTTTTGCAGCATGTGCAACTCCCGAAAGTTTCAATGCTCACCTTGATGCAGTAAATGACGATTTCTTTGTGGCTTGTCTTGATATCGGTCACGCTGAAATGAAAGGTGTTAACACAAGTGCAGTTGAAATGATACATGCTTTAGGCAATCGTCTTCAGGCACTGCATATTCATGACAACGACAAATGGCACGATTCACATCAGATTCCCCTTTCAATGGACATCGATTTCGTACCCATTGTGAAAGCGTTGAAAGAAATTGATTACAAAGGTTATTTTACACTTGAATGTGGTACATACCTGAGAAGTTATAATAAAGATACAGTATATTCAGGTATCAAAAACATGGCTGATACCATAAGAAAATTGGCAGATATGTTTGAGGGAAAATAAAATGTTTGAGAAAAAATTAAGTAAAAGTATTTATTTTACTGTTGTTTTCCTCATTGGTCTTCCGATTTTTGTGGCTTTTATGCTTTTGAGAAACACACCTTCGTCAGGTAACATATTCGGTTTTGAGGATATTTCAGAATTTGAATATTGGTTTATAATTTCACTTATCACGCTGATATGTCTTGTATGTGTTTCCTCTGTCTTGGTTCTGCTGAGACAGATTATAAAATTCAATAACATTGCTTTCACCGTTGACCGTGAAGGCATTCACGATACTTTTGTGAGTATAATTTTGTTTTCATTCATTATTATCTTACCCATAAAACTGATACCGTGGAGTGCAGTGAAAGAAATAAAAAAAGATGATGACAAACTAAAAATGGAAATCAACAGAGAAGAAGTTGTTGCTTCTCCTGTTGCAAAATTAATTCTTGGTATTTTCGGTTATGATTTCTGTCAAAGTGCCATAAAAGACCTTTATGAGAATGAAATGAATATCATTATGAATTACTGCGGTATTCAGGCTGACCGCATAATTCCTGAAAAACAAAATGAAGAAGTAAAATCAGAAAAAGGTCATATTTATTCAAGCGGATTTAAAATCACAATGAATATTCTTCTTATTCTGAATCTGATTTTTGTGGTGTTCACTTTCTTTAACTATTCAGGCACAGCAGAAATGAGTTGTTACATAAACACAATTTTTTCAGGAATACTCGGTTTTGAAAACAACCCTGCGTTTGCCGAATACTTTCAGATAGCAAATAACCAATCAATTGTTTATTTCAAATTGGAAGAAAATTTTCTTTATTATTACTGGACTATTATAAAGTTAGTGCATATAGTCGTGATTTTCTGTGGATATTATCATCTCCGTAACAAGCAACCGAAATTCAGTGCAAAGAAACTAACACTCCTTTTTGTTGCAGGTACTTTCCTTATTTCTCTTGCAGGATTTACAACTTTGCAATTTGCCGTTCACAACAGAATTGAAGCAAATGAAAACTGTATAATCAGCAGTAAATTCAACAAAGAAGACGTTATTATTTCCAACTACAAAGATGCTGAAAAAGTGGCGGTCTATATTCCTGAAACAGAAGAAGCTGAATATTATGATTATGAAAATGTGATTATTGATGTTACGGTAGATGGCGAAATTTATTCTTTCTACTCAGACGAAAATACAGTCGGTGAAAATATGAAAAAATTCATAAGCTTCTTTGATGAAGATATTGTGGAAATAAACACAGTTTCATAAAACAAGGTTAAATTGAGAGATATTTATAGGAGATTCTTTTTCAGTCCTCTATGATAAAAAATATTAATTAAACACAAAATTTTTACGGGCGATTCACATGTCGCCCGTAAAAATTTTCAATCGGTGCAATATAATTCAGCGTTGTAGCCCCGAAATTATTCATTATTAATTAAAACAATATCGTAGAGGAGCCGTTTCGGCTCTCGCTTAGTTTTATGAAAGCTCATTCGGGACGGGAGACCCGTCCCCTACGTTGAAATCGTTGGTTTTTATAAATATAATAGCGTAGCTAAACCGACATTTTGCACTAAAAATTTCGGGAGGGCAAAAGCCCTCCCGAAAAATAATTACTGATAATTAAAGCAGATGTTCAACTTTACTTCTGAGGAATGATTTCTGCTCGTCATTAAGACCTTTGAATGGTTTTCTTGGTGTACCGAAATCCATACCCATCATGTTGAGGATTTCTTTTTCACCTGCAAATACGCCAACTTTACAAAGAGCGTCAATAATATCATTTGCTTCCTTCTGAAGGGCCTGACATCTTGCAAGGTTACCTTCATTGAAGCATTTGTACATTTCAACATATTTTTCTGCAAAGCAGTTATATGTACTGCCGATACCACCGTCTGCACCCATTGTAAGACCCGAAAGGAGCATTTCATCAAAGCCGTTGAAAACAACTTTATCTGGGTATTTTGCTTTAAGTCTTTCAAGACCGTAGAAATCATTTGATGTGTATTTAACACCCATAAATCTGTCACTTTCAAGGAAATCTGACAGACCGTCAACACCAAGTTTTGAATTTACAAGCACGGGAACATAGTAAAGAAGCATAGGAATTGATGTATTATTTGCAATGTCAAAATAGAAATCTTTGATTTCGTCGTAACTGAAACCGTAGTAGAAGGGTGCAACGGATGATACTGCATCAAAGCCGACACTTTCTGCATACTGAGCAAGGTCAAGAGTAAGTTTTGTACCGATAGAGCCTACATGTGCAATAAGGTTTACTCTGCCCTTTACAATGTCAGAAACCATTTTATAAACCTGTTTACGCTCATCTGCTGAAAGCAGGAATGCTTCGCCTGTACTGCCACCTACATAGAAACCGTTTACACCTTTTGCGATGTTCATTTCGATAAGCTGTTCAAGTGCTTTTTCGTTGATTTTGTCATTCTCATCGAACGGTGTAAGTAGTGCGGGATAAATACCTTTGAAATTTTTCATTTTAGTCAACCTCTCTATTTGAAATTAAAATAAACTTATCTGGTTTGATTCGGGAAGTCCTGCTAATGCCCCTGCTTCCTGTAATGCCGTTATAACGCTTGAAGATACTCCTGAACGAAGTTGCAGGTCCTCAGCAGAGATAAACTCACCTTTACCGTCTTCACGGGCTAACTGCAGCTGTTTTGCAGCATTTTCACCAACACCGTTGAGAGCTGAGAAAGCAAGACGGATTTTTCCGTCCTCAATCTGATAAACTGTTGCGTGTGATTTATAAATATCTACGGGAAGAAGTTCAACTCCCCTTGCCATCATTTCATTAATAACCTGCAATGCTGTATATGTGCCTTCCTCTTTTGCAGTTGCTTCTTTGACTTTCATCTTTGCAGAAATGTCAGCCATTTTCTTTTTTACTGCCTGACGTCCTTGCATAATCGCAACCGTGTCAACGTCTTCACCACGTACAGTCATATAAACTGCATAGTATTCAACAGGCTTATAAATTTTGTACCAGCCAAGTCTGAGTGCTGCACTGACGTATGCTGCTGCATGGGCTTTGGGGAACATGTATTTTATTTTCATACAGCTGTCGATATACCACTGAGGAACATTGTGTTCTTTCATGGCATTGATGTGGTCCTCTGTAAGAAGTTTTGTTGCCTTACCCTTACGGACAATTTCCATAATTTTAAAAGCCATATCAGGTTCAAGACCTTTATGCATAAGGTAAACCATGATACTGTCACGCGTTCCGATAACATCGGAAATTGTACATGTTCCGTCTTTAATCAAATCCTGAGCGTTACCGAGCCAAACGTCAGTACCGTGAGTAAGCCCCGATATCTGCAACAGGTCCGCAAAGGTCTTGGGCTGAGCGTCGAGAAGAACCTGCTGAATGAACCTCGTTCCCATCTCGGGAATACCGTACGTACCGAGTAAGCATCCACCGATTTTATCGGGAGTTATGCCGAGCGGTCTTGTTGATGCAAAAAGCTCGTATAC
>JAZRNJ010000161.1:0-3905 GCA_045648125.1 Acutalibacteraceae bacterium | reverse complement strand
CCCGTCCCGAATAAATTTTCATGAAACCTTGCGGGAGGCGGAACGCCTCCCCTACGATACGGCAATAAATATACAGATAAATTATAATTTAGTGCAGAACGTTGAACTATAATTTGTTTCAATTATTTTTGTTGTCAGTTTTTCGTCTGCAAAATCGAACAACAAAACACCATAATATTTTCCTTTTTCAAGGTTATGTTTGCTGAATTTTCTGTTGATATAGTTTGCATTGAAGTGAGGAATAAAGGGAATTGCTGCAGATGAAAGGAAATTGAAAATCATACTGCCTTTATTTTCTTCCCCTTTTTCAAGAAGTGGTTTGACTGCTTCACTCCACTTCTTTTTTCTCAAAAGGAGATATCTGTCCTGAATGATTACGTCATCAACACCATTAGGTGAAAAGTTTTCCCACCTTGTTTCTTTTGTGTCACCCTGATAAGGCATTCCCGTAAAATCAAGACCTGATTTTTCAAATTTACTGTCTTCACGTCTTATAAGGACAATTTTCCCTCTCACTTCACCGAGTGTTGGGATTTTATTTTCAAGATACCATTTATCAGGATTTGTGTCTATAAAGTTTTCATAAAGCAAATCAAGACATAACGAACCGTCTTCACCGTTATCCTTTTTGAAAAACATCAGAATAGTTTCTGAAGGGTTTTCACTCAGGAACAAGAACATATCCCCTATCACATCTTTAAGTGTCAGAGTTTTACCGAAAACACTTTTTCTGCATTTACAGAAAGAATGACAAAGTGTCATTTTGTCCACTCTTATATCAAAAACCCTTACACCTATTTCAAGTTGTTCGGATATGCTTTTATTCTGACAACGTGAGAAAAGCGAAAACTGACAATATTTTGTCCCACTGTCATGTGTACCGGGGATGTTGATTTCCCCCAAAGGTTTTTCATCCCCGATATTTTTCATCCAATTATTTAAGAGCATAGACATTCTGTCCTTCGTCAGCGTACATAAACTGAGGATAAAGTGAATTTGTTTCTATCGTTGGCTGAGTTTCGCTTGTAACAAGGAAAATTATGAAATCGCTGTATGTAGAATCGTAACGACATGCAATGTGAGGAGCATCCTTTACAAACCATGTGTACTCAGGATAAAGACAAGTTGATGCATCAATTACTTTGTCAGCTGATACGTATTTACCCTCTTTTACATCAAGTGTTTTGCCGAGATTTGCAACTGTTGCACCGCCTGCCATAAGTGCTGTTTCAAGAACTCCGTCACCCTGAGTTTCACTTCTTTCGTAAACAGGTGCAAGTGCTTTGTTATAGTTGGAAACAAAAGAAATCTTCATACCGTTTTTAACTGCCTCATCAAGCATTGCATTACGGTTTTTCATCATTTCCTGCAGTTTTTCTGCTTTTTCAATAACCTTTGCATATTTTGCTTCTTCTCCACCAAAGCAATATTCTTTTGCAGCCTCATATTCATCAGGAAGAACAAGTGCCCACAAAACAGGCATTGTTGCAAAGTTGGGTTTGAGAACTTCATTGAAAGCACCTTCCTTAAGGTTATCAACAAGAAGTCCTGCAAGTCCTCCTACAAGGTAGCCGATACCTGTATATTTAAGAACTCCGAGAACTACTTCTGAATCTTCACCTGCAAGAGATGAAAGGAAGTTCATTGCTGAATTGGGTGTGAGTTCAATTTTACCCTGAAGAACATCACTTACAACATAAGCACCGTATACGGTTGAGCAGAGGAATGTGCATGAATTAATCTGACTTGTGCCGTACTTTGTCATGTAGGCCAGAGTTTCAACACCACCCATACTGCAACAGATGATGTTGATTTTGTCTGTATTTGCATCTTTCATTGCAGTTTCTGCAAGTTCATTCAGGTCATCTGCATTATCAAAGGGATCAAGACGCCAGTCATAATAATAGAAATATGTTCTGTCTGCACCGAATGCTTCAATGCAACTTTTTACAACGCCTTTTTCAGCAGAGGAGTCATCGTCAGCAAGAGCCAGATTGTCGTAATTTTCTACCGCAAGAGGATATTCATTGTGGGGTGATACGTCATATACAGACTCACCGTTTTCATCAAATGAATAGCCTTCAAGTATTTTTGATGCATAAGTAAAAAGAGATGATGTAAAGCCCTCTGCATCCATCATGAGCATTGTTTTAACGAGGCCTGTGACAATTGTAAGGATAATTTCACCTGCATTGATTTCACCGAGAAGATTACGCTCAGTTTCTTTACCTAAATCAATGCGAAGTCCTGTGAAATCCATACCTGAAACTACGATAGTGGGTGTTCGTGCGTCTTTTACGGTTGTGCCGTAAACAGATGCTGACATTGTACATGCAATTATAACTGCAAGGATAACCGAAATTACTTTTTTCATATATTTTCTCTCCCATATAACAAAACTTCGGCAAGGGTATGCCGAAGTTTTACTTTTAATCAAAGATTTTTAATATCGTCTTTACTTACAAGTTTAACGCCGTTTGTTTCAAGAATTTTCATTGCTTTGTTGTTATCTTCAACACGCACAACAACATAAGCGTACTGCTTTGAAATAGTGATGAAAGCGTACATATATTCAACGTTTATTCCGTTTGTATAAAGAAGTTCCATAACTCTTGAAAGGCTGCCGGGTTCATCAGTAATTGCAACACCTACAACCTCTGTAATTGAAACGATGCAGTCATTTTCTTTCAGTGCTTTCTTTGCTTTTTCTTCATCGCTTACAATAAGACGGAGAATACCGAAATCCTTTGTATCTGCAATTGACATTGCTCGGATGTCGATGTTTTCCTGTGCAAGGATGTGAGTGATTTCACCAAGGGCACCTGCTTTGTTTTCAACGAAAATTGATAACTGATTAATTGTCATGGTTCTGTCCTCCTTATTTATTTCTGTTGTCAATAACACGTTTTGCCTTACCTTCTGAACGGGCAATTGTGTTAGGCGCTACAAGTTTTACGTCTGCTGCAACACCGAGAAGTGATTTAAGACCTTCTTCAAGTTTATGTTCTGCTTTTGAAATCTCAGTAATTGTATCTGAGAACATCTTGTCAGACATTTCAACCTGTACCTGAATTGTATCAAGATTGTTGATTCTTTCAACAACAATCTGATAGTTAGGTGCATAACCCATATTGAGAAGAACTGTTTCAATCTGTGATGGGAACACGTTAACACCTCTGATGATAAGCATATCATCTGTTCTGCCCATGGGTTTTGTCATTTTAACAAAAGTTCTGCCACATTCACATTTCTCATGTGAAAGAACTGCAATATCTCTTGTTCTGTAACGGAGAATGGGGAATGCTTCCTTTGTGATACATGAGAAAACAATTTCACCGGGTACTCCATCGGGAACGGGTTCACCTGTATCGGGGTCAAGTGCTTCGATAATGAAGTGGTCTTCGTTTACGTGCATACCCTTCTGCTCTGAACATTCATAAGCAACACCGGGTCCCATGATTTCTGTAAGACCATAAACGTCATAAGCCTTGATGCCAAGTTTTTCTTCAAGCTGAAGTCTCATCTCCTGAGTCCAGGGTTCTGCACCGAAAATACCTGCTTTGAGATTAAGTGATGAAATATCAACACCCATTTTTTCCATTGTTTCTGCAATGTACATCGCATAAGAAGGTGTGCAGCAAAGAACATCTGAACCGAAATCCTGAAGTATTGTAATCTGACGTGCTGTGTTACCGCTTGAAACGGGAATTGCCATTGCACCAAGTTTTGTTGTACCGCCGTGGAAACCGAAACCACCTGTGAAAAGGCCGTAACCGTAAGAAACGTGAACCTTTGATGATTTGTCTGCACCTACTGCTACAAGCTGTCTTGCACAGATATCATCCCATATATCAAGGTCGTTTCTTGTGTAACCTACAACAATCTGTTTACCTGTTGTACCACTA
>JAZRNJ010000160.1:0-5206 GCA_045648125.1 Acutalibacteraceae bacterium | reverse complement strand
CCGTTTTCAAATTTGCCGATAATTGCTCTGCCGCTTGATGCACCAAAGTCAAAAGCAAGAACTCTTTTCAAAATATGTCACCTCTGAATTATTCGATTACTACACCTTTTTTGATGATAACGTTAGCATAAATTGCTGTTTCACCTGTTGAAACAATAGCATAAGCTTTTTTTGCTCTGTCATAGAAATCAAAACGTTCAACAAGTTCAAATTTTTTATCACCTTCGTTATTTTTTACGATTTCTTCGTACTCTGCCCAGATAGGAGGACGGTTTTCACTGTCACCATTATCCATAAGTGCAACAGGAGCATCAACATAAGTATCGAGAGGGAAAAGTTTGAGAATTGCATCAAGTACTGCAGGTACTGAATGTCCGTCAAGACGTACAAGTCTCTGTGCACATGAAGCTGCAGGGAAATTTCCGTCACCGATTACAAGTTCGTCACCGTGACCCATTTCCATAAGAATTTTAAGAAGTTCGGGGTTAAGAATTGAAGGAATGTTTTTAAGCATAATATTTAGTCCTTTCGTATATAAATTATTTTATTTCTTCACTTTTGTCACCGTACATGCTGTACATGTTGCTGTAAATGCCACCTTTTGCAATAAGTTCATTATGTGAACCCTGCTCTGCAATACCGTCTTCTGTAAGAACGATAATTTCATCAGCATTTTTAATTGTTGTAAGTCTGTGTGCAATTGTGAGAGTTGTTCTGCCTTTTGCAAGTCTTTCAAGAGACTCCTGAACAAGTTTTTCACTCTCATTATCAAGTGCAGATGTTGCTTCGTCAAGAAGAAGAATTGGTGGATTTTTAAGGAAAACTCTGGCAATTGAAATTCTCTGCTTCTGACCACCTGAAAGTTTTACGCCTCTTTCACCGATATATGTATCGAAACCGTTGGGAAGTGCAGAAATAAAATCATAAGCACCAGCCTGTTTTGTTGCTTCAATTATTTCTTCTTCTGTAGCACCCGGTTTACCGTAAATAAGATTATCTCTGATTGTTCCGCTGAAAAGATAAACATCCTGAGCCACAACACCGATATTAGAACGAAGTGAATGAAGTGTAATATCTTTTATGTTTCTGCCATCAACAAGAATTTCTCCGCTTTCAGCTTCATAGAAACGTGGAATGAGATTACAGAGAGTTGTCTTACCGCCACCGCTGGGTCCTACAAGAGCAAGATTTTCGCCTTTTTTAAGATGGAGATTCAAGTTGCTGAGAATCTGCTTTTCGCCTTTCACATAGCTGAATGAAACATTTTTAAACTCTATCTCACCCTCAACATTTTCAATGTCAACGGCATTTTCACTGTCAATAATTTCAGGAATTTCATCCATAATCTCAGTAAATCTTTCGACGCCTGTAACACCACGGCTGAACTGTTCACTGAAATCAACAATACTTCTTACTGAATTAAGAAGAGTTGAAACAAGGAGCAAACTTGCTGCAAAGTCACCTGCTGCAATTTTTCCCTCTTTCATAAGCCATGCACCCATTGCAATAACGGCAATGTACATTGTGCCGTTAATAAGTCCGACTGTAGCATGGAAAGAAGCCATGTATTTGTAGCCTCTTATTTTTACTTTTATGTACTCGTCACAACCTGCAAGAAATTTTTTCTTTTCAGTTTCTTCATTTGTAAATGAACGTACAACCTTTACACCAAGAAGACTGTCTTCAAGACGTGCATTTATCTCGCCTATCTGATGTCTGTTTTCTTTAAAAGTATCTCTCATTTTTGTTCTTGTTTTCTTTGTAAGAAGAACCATGAACGGAAAAAGAACAAAAACTGCAACCGCAAAGCGGATATCCATAGTTGTGAAGATATAAAAACTTGCAATAAACTTTACAACTGTCATCAGAATCATTTCGGGGAAATGATGGGCCCATTCTGCAACATCAAAAAGGTCTGATGTCATTCGTGACATAAGCTGACCTACTTTTGTGTTATCAAAATATGAAAAAGAAAGTGTCTGAAGATGGTCAAACATATCTTCTCTCATCGCATTTTCAATTTTAGTGCCCATTTTGTGACCAAAAAACGCCTGACAGTAACTTGCAACACTTTCAATTGCCTTAATTCCCACATAGGCAATACAGATTGCAAACAAAAATTCATATGTAAGAGACATACCTTCGTTTGTAATTTTCTTCACAATAAGCGGCAGAATAATTTCACTTGTTGCTGCAACAACAGCACAGAAAAGCACACAAAGTTCTGTACCAATATGTTTTTTCAGATAAGGAAAAAATCTTTTAATAAGAGAAAAATTCTGTATAAGCGTTCTTTCCTGTTTTTTTTCTTCCATGAATATCACCATCCTTTGCAACATTATTTATATTTTATTATTTTATTTTTTCAAGAAGATTTGCTGACTGTTTTCTTACATTATCAGGACAAGGTGAGCCGAGAGGTGTTCTCATTGAAACGCATCTTTCAAGTGAAATTGCATCATACACACCTTCATCAAACAAATCACAGATTTCTTTATAATCTTCAATAGGAAGAACATCAAGTGTTGTTCCTTTTTCAATACACAGAGCAACAAGTTCACCTGTTGCCTTATAAGCATCACGGAAAGGAAGTCCTTTTGAAACAAGGAAGTCTGCACAGTCAGTAGCATTTATGAATCCACCGAGTGCTGCTTTCTTCATATTTTTAGGAAGTACAGTCATTGTTTCAATCATGGGGATGAATGCAGTAAGGCAAAGTTTAACTGTATCAACTGCATCGAAAATTGCATCCTTATCTTCCTGCATATCTTTGTTGTATGCAAGGGGAAGACCTTTCATAAATGCAAGAAGTGTCATAAGGTCGCCGTATACTCTGCCTGCTTTACCGCGTACAAGTTCTGCAATGTCAGGATTTTTCTTCTGAGGCATAATACTTGAGCCTGTTGAGAAAGCATCATCAAGTTCAATGAATTTAAATTCCCATGAACACCACATGATAATTTCTTCACTGAAACGTGAGAGATGCATCATAAGAATTGAAATTGCACTTGCAAGTTCAATGCAGAAATCTCTGTCGGAAACGCCATCAAGTGAATTCTGTGTAGCACCTGCAAAACCTAAAAGTTCTGCTGTTCTTTCACGGTTAAGCGGATAAGTTGTACCGGCTAAAGCACCACTTCCCAGGGGACAATAGTCCATTCTCTTATAAGCATCCTCAAGTCTGCCGATATCACGAAGGAACATTTCTCCGTATGCAAGAAGATGATGTCCGAATGTTATAGGCTGTGCTCTCTGAAGATGAGTATAACCGGGCATTACAATGTCTGCATATTTTTCAGCCTGAAGAGCAATAACTTTTTCAAGTTCTTTTACCTGAGAGATAAGGGAAATACACTCTTTTTTAAGATAAAGTCTGATATCAAGGGCTACCTGGTCGTTACGGCTTCTTGCAGTATGAAGTCTTTTACCTGCCTGACCAATTCTCTTGGTGAGTTCACCTTCAATGAATGTATGTATATCTTCTGCATCGGGATCAATAGGGAGAGTTCCGTCAATAATCTCTTCTTTTATTTTAGAGAGTTCAGAAACAATTGCTTCTTTATCTTCAACAGAAATTATTCCCTGCTCAGAAAGCATTGTTGCATGAGCAATTGAACCATCAATATCTTCCTTGAACATTCTTGAGTCAAAAGAGATTGATGAGTTAAAGTCGTTAGTTTTTTTGTCTGCTTCTTTAGAAAAGCGTCCTGCCCAAAGTTTCATTTTTATTTCCTCCAAAAAATTAAAGGGTGAAATTTTCATCGACTTACGAGTTTTACGGCAATAATTCAAAAATTTTGTTTGCTTAACAAAACTTTCTTACCACCACTCGGCGAATGTTTCACCCTTAATTTTATAAGTTTTCATTATAATTGTCAAGCAAATAACAACTATAATATATTATATTTATTATTTATTTGCTTCTCTTTCCTGGTCAAGGATTGCTTTAACCTTGATGGGAAGACCGAAGAGGTTGATGAATCCTGCTGAATCGTTCTGGTCGTAAACTTCGTCTTCATCAAATGTTGCAAATGCTTCACTGTAAAGTGAGTAGGGAGATGTTGTACCTGCATTGATGATGTTACCTTTGTAGAGTTTGAGTTTTACATCACCTGTAACTGTTTCCTGTGTTTTGTCAACAAATGCTGAAATTGCTTCACGAAGAGGTGTAAACCATTTACCGAAGTAAACAAGGTCTGCAAACTGCTGAGCAACAAGTGCTTTGTAGTGCTGAGTATCTCTGTCAAGACAAAGTGTTTCAAGAACCTGATGTGCTCTGAAGAGGATTGTTCCGCCGGGAGTTTCATAAACACCTCTTGATTTCATACCAACAAGACGGTTTTCAACCATATCCATAAGACCGATACCGTTTCTGCCACCGATTTCATTAAGTTTTGTTACAAGTGCAACGGGTTCAAGTTTTTCGCCATTTACTGCAACTGCTTCACCTTTTTCGAAGCTGATTGTAACATATTCGGGTTTATCGGGAGCCTGTTCGGGAGAAACACCGAGTTCAAGGAAACCGGGTTTATTATACTGAGGTTCGTTTGCAGGATCTTCAAGGTCAAGACCTTCGTGTGAAAGATGCCAGAGGTTCTTATCTTTTGAATAGTTTGTTTCTCTGTTGATTTTAAGGGGAATACCCATTTTTTCTGCATATTCGATTTCATCTTCACGTGATTTGAATTCCCATGTTCTCCAGGGAGCGATGATTTCCATTTCAGGAGCAAAAGCTTTGATTGCAAGTTCAAAACGAACCTGGTCGTTACCTTTACCTGTGCAACCGTGACAGATAGCATCTGCACCTTCTGCTTTAGCGATTTCTACGATTCTCTTAGCAATAATGGGACGTGCAAAAGCAGTACCGAGAAGATATTCTCCTTCGTAGATAGCACCTGCTTTGATTGTGGGATAGATATAATCTTTAACGAAAACATCATTAAGATCTTCAATGTAAAGCTTTGAAGCACCTGTTTTAAGTGCTTTTTCTTCAAGACCGTCAAGTTCTGTACCCTGACCAACGTCACCTGAAACTGCAACAACTTCGCAGTTGTTATAGTTTTCTTTAAGCCACGGAATAATAATTGATGTGTCAAGACCGCCTGAATAAGCAAGAACAACTTTTTTAATTTCTTTTTTCATCACTTTTTTCCTCCAAATTTATATTTTTTTCCATTTATTTCGCTTGATATACACTATTATACAC
>JAZRNJ010000159.1:0-7018 GCA_045648125.1 Acutalibacteraceae bacterium | reverse complement strand
TAACGTCTACGTTTATATTTTTAGCTGCAAGTTTGTCGAAAACTCTGAATGCAACTCCGGGTGTGTCTGAAAGACCTACAAGTGAAATTCTTGCAACGTCTGTATCTTTAGTTACACCTCTTACTAACATTTTTTCCATTTTAGCAACCTCCTTGACTATTGTGCCGGGTTTATTTGTAAGGCTTGAAAGAACTTCAAGCTCAACATTATATTTCTTTGCCATTTCTACTGAACGGTTATTGAGAACCTGTGCGCCCAATGTTGCAAGTTCAAGCATTTCATCATAAGTAATTTCATCAAGCTTCTTTGCATTTTCAACTTTTCTGGGGTCTGCTGTGAAAACGCCTTCAACGTCTGTGAAAATCTGACATTTGTCTGCTCTGAGTGCTGCTGCAATTGCAACTGCACTTGTGTCTGAACCGCCTCTGCCGAGAGTTGTAAGGTCATCGTATTTGTTGATGCCCTGGAAACCTGCGACAATTACAATGTTTCTCTTGCCGAGTTCTGTGCGAAGACGGTCTGCTTTAACATTATGAATTCTTGCTCTGCCGTATGCAGAAGAAGTGTTGAAGCCTGCCTGCCAGCCAAGAAGAGAAATTGAGGGGAAGCCCATTTCCTTGATAGCCATTGCAAGAAGTGAAATTGAAATCTGCTCTCCTGATGCGAGAAGCATATCCATTTCACGTGCAGAAGGATTTGATGTGATTTCTTTTGCTTTTGCAATAAGGTCATCTGTTGTATCGCCCTGTGCTGAAACAACTACAACAACATCATTGCCGGCTTTGTAAGTGTCTGTGATAATTTTTGCCACATTTCTTACTCTGTCTGCATTTGCGACAGATGAACCGCCGAATTTCTGTACGATTAAACTCATATAAAAAACTCCTTAGATTAGAAAAGTCTGATTACTGACTGCTTGTCAAAACATTCAATTGTTTCAATATCACTGATAAGTTTACGTCTGATATCTGAAGGTGTGATAAATGCAATTTCATCTTCAGGTGCATTTTCACGTGAAATAAACTCTGCACCGGGGAAAATGTCATTAATTGATTTCTTTGCCTTCTCAACATCAGATGCAAAACCGCGTACATAAAGACGTGCAAGCATTTCTCCCGATGAAACAAGGTTGTTTTCAACTGCCTCATCCCATGTGTAACCGATTTTTGTACCCTTACTTACTGCACAGTCAATGACGTCAGCCACAACAGCACTTGCTGTGGGAAGCTTACCTGCACCTTTACCGTAGAATACAACCTCACCAACTGCGTTACCGTCAACAAGCACTGCGTTGAAAACGTCGTTTACGTTTGCAAGAGGACCTGTAGCATCAATAAGTGCAGGACTTACTTCTGCTGATACCTTATCGTCAGGGCTTCTCATTGCAGTGCCGAGAAGCTTGATTACTTTGCCGTAATTTTTTGCATATTCAACATCAGCAAGTGAAATTTTTGTAATACCCTCTGTAGGAATGTCATCGGGAAAAACATGTCTGCCGAAGCAAAGTGAAGCAAGGATACAGATTTTACGGCAAGCGTCAAAGCCTTCAATGTCATTTGTGGGGTCTTTTTCTGCATAGCCGTTATCCTGTGCAAGTTTAAGTGCATCTTCAAGGCTCATATTTTCTGTAATCATCTTTGTGAGGATGAAGTTTGTTGTACCGTTGAGAATACCTGCAATTCTTGTGATTTCATTTGCAGCCATACATCTTGAGATAGGTCTGATAACGGGAATACCGCCACCTACAGATGCTTCAAAGAGGAAGTTGATATTCTTTTCCTCTGCAATTTTAAGAAGTTCCCAACCATGCGCTGCAACAAGTTCCTTGTTTGATGTTACAACACTCTTACCTGCTTCAAGACAAGCTTTAACAAACTTGTATGCAGGATTGAGACCACCCATTGTTTCAACAACGATTTTTACATCGTCATCATTAAGGATGTCATCAAAATTTTTCGTAAACTTATCGCTGTATGAAAGTTCAGGAAAATCTCTCAGGTCAAGGATATGCTTGACTTCGAGAAAATCAAGATTGTTATTTTTTACTATCAGGCTGTTGTTCTTACTTATGACTTCCGCCACACCGCTACCTACAACGCCGTGTCCCATAATTGCTATATACACTTATATCTTCCTTTCAAGTAATCATTGATTACAGAAACAATTTCGGAGTTTAATAAGGGTATTATAACATAATAAGTCAAGCAAATAAAGAGTTATGAGAAAACTTTTTTAAATTTTGTTAAATTTATAAATAAAACATTGTCTTTTTCTTTTAAATGGTATAAAATAAACTAAAGGAAACATCTAAACACTTATGTTACATACAACTTTTTACACAACGGAGGTAATAGTTTTGCTCAGCAGCACTGAAAGAAAAAGAAAAACAATCATCAACATAATATATTATGCATTACTTCTGACTTTGTTTTACGGTTTTATGAAATACGCTTTCGGGCTCTTCTTCCCATTTATTCTCGCTTTTGTTGTGGCGATGATAATGCAGAAACCCATTAACTTTATTTCCGGTAAAACAAAACTGAAAAAAGGTCTTGTTTCAGGAGTTATGATACTTCTTCTTGTTATAGCTTTAGGCACACTTATTTCGTTTCTCGGCGTTAAACTCTGGGACGGAATACAGGGCTTTGCTTCTTTCCTTGCGGGGAAATTCGGTGACCTTCCCAATTTTCTTGACAAAGCAGAATTATGGGTTGCAGACAGAATATCTTTTTTACCCGCTTCTGTTGAAGAAATGATAAACACAAATGTAGATTCACTTATCGAAACAGCAAAAAACCTTCTTTCTTCCCAGTCAGATGAAATTGCACAAAGCATACCTAAACTACCAAAAGTGTCTTCTTTACTCGGAAATGTTGATTTCTCAGCACTTTCAGACCTTACAAGTGGTGTTGTGGATACAGCAAAGCAGATTCCTTCTCTTTTCATTGCAATTATTGTTTCAATTTTCGCCTGTGTTTTCATGGCTTCTGACTATGACCATCTTTCCGATTTTGTAAAAAGACAATTTGCCGGAAAAAGCGAAAATTTCTCAAAAGCAAAAACAATCATCACAACTTCTTTCAAAAGCCTTATCAAAGCATATATACTCATTATCCTTGTTACATTCTGTGAAATGTTCCTCGGTCTCAGTGTACTTAAACTTTTCGGCATTTATAAAGGAAGCTGGGTTTTCTTCATTGCAATAATCACTGCAATTGTTGACATTTTCCCTGTCCTCGGCACCGGCACAATTTTACTTCCCTGGTCACTTTACTCTTTTATTTCAGGAGATATTCCCATGGGCATAGGCATTCTGGTGCTTTATGTGTTTATTTCCGTAATGCGACAGTTTATTGAGCCGAAACTTGTGGCAGGTCAATTGGGACTTCCTCCTTTCCTGACAATTATGGGAATGTATATCGGTCTCAAAATATTCGGAATTATCGGTATGTTCATGGTACCGCTTACAATAATTCTCATTAAACTTCTCAATGATGAAGGAGTAATTCACATCTGGAAGAATAATGAAAAAGAAGAAAATATATCAGACGGAGGTAATTCAGATGAAAGCACTGAAAAAATATAAATTCTGGTTTCTTACAGGTTCTCAGGACCTTTACGGAGACGAATGCTTAGAACACGTGGCATCTCACTCACAGAAAATCGTTGACTACTTCAACGAATCAGGCAATTTCCCTTTTGAAATTATATGGAAACCTACTCTCATTACAAATGAACTTATCAGAAAGACTTTTAACGAAGCAAACCTTGACCCTGAATGTGCAGGTGTTATCACATGGATGCACACTTTTTCACCTGCAAAATCATGGATTATCGGTCTGAAAGAGCTTAATAAACCTCTTCTTCATTTCCACACACAGTTTAACGAAGAAATCCCCTATGATGAAATTGACATGGATTTCATGAACGAAAATCAGTCTGCACACGGTGACAGAGAATATGCTCATATTCTGTCAAGAATGGAAATCGCCCGTACAACTGTTGCAGGACACTGGAAAAATGAAGATGTACAGTCAAAAATCGCTTCATGGATGACAACTGCAGTAGGTATTGCAGAAAGCAGTTCAATCCGTGTTCTCAGAATTGCAGATAACATGAGAAACGTTGCCGTAACTGAGGGTGACAAAGTTGAAGCACAGATTAAATTCGGATGGGAAATTGACACTTATTCCGTAAACGACATCGAAAAATACGTAAGTGCTGTAAGTGAAGAAGATGCAGATAAACTGACAGACGAATATTATGAAAAATATGAAATGCTTAAAGGCAGCAAAGACGATGAAACTTTCCGCCGTCATGTAAAAGAACAGGCTAAAATCGAAATCGGCTTTGAAAGGTTCCTTGAAGAAAAAAATTACCATGCAATCGTAACTCACTTCGATGACCTTGGTAACCTTAAACAGCTTCCCGGACTTGCAATTCAGCGTCTTATGGAAAAAGGCTACGGGTTCGGTGCTGAGGGTGACTGGAAAGTGGCCGCAATGGTAAGACTCATGAAAATTATGACTGCAGGCAAGAAAGATGCAAAAGGCACATCTATGCTTGAAGATTATACATACAACCTTGTTCCCGGAAAAGAAGGAATTCTACAGGCTCACATGCTTGAAATCTGTCCTTCAATTGCTGACGGAAAAATCGGTGTTAAAGCAGAGCCTCTTTCAATGGGTAACAGAGAAGACCCTGCACGTCTTGTTTTCACAGCAAAAGAAGGCAAAGGTATTGCAGCATCACTTATCGACTTAGGCACTCGTTTCAGACTTATTATCAGTTCCGTAAACTGCACAAAAACAGAAAAAGATATGCCCAACCTTCCCGTAGCATCTGCTTTCTGGTCTCCTGAACCTGACTTCTACACAGGAGTAGAAGCATGGCTCATTGCAGGTGGTGCACATCACACAGCATTCACTTATGACCTTACAGCAGAACAGTTAGGTGCATGGGGTGAAGCAATGGGTATTGAAGTAGTTTACATTGACGAAAAAACAGATATCCGTTCACTGAAACGTGACCTTATGCTCGGCAAAGCAATTTACGGTTAAGAGGTATTTACACTATGCTTGAAACATTGAAAAAACAGGTCTGCAAAGCAAATATCGAACTGCAGACAAGAGGACTCATTACATACACATGGGGAAATGTAAGCGGAATTGACAGACGTAAAGGGCTTGTTGTAATAAAACCCAGCGGTGTTGATTACGATGAACTCACACCTGAAAAAATGGTTGTTCTTGACCTTGACGGTAACAAAATTGAAGGTGACCTTTCACCCTCATCAGATACTGCAACACACCTTGAACTTTACAAAAAGTACCCCTCAATCGGTGGTATCACACATACACATTCAAACAACGCAACTTCATGGGCTCAGTCAGGCAGATGCATCCCCTTTTTCGGCACAACACACGCTGACTATTTCCACGGCGACATCCCATGCACAAGACAGATGACAGCTGAAGAAATTAACGGTGAATACGAAAAGAACACAGGTCTTGTTATTATCGAAACTCTTGAAAACAACAATATTGACCCTGAAGAAATGCCTGCAATTCTCTGCCGTTCTCACGGTCCTTTTACTTGGGGAAAAAACGCAGACGAAGCAGTTCACAATGCAGTTGTACTTGAAGAAGTTGCTGAAATGGCTCTTAAAACAGTCATCCTCTCACCTGACTTGTCACCTGCACCTCAGGTGCTTTCAGACAAACATTACTTCAGGAAACATGGCATAAATGCCTATTACGGACAAAAATAATCTCCCGGGAGTTTATCAAACCATGGTTAATCAGAACCCACACAAGGGACACAGAGAGCGTGTTCGTCAGAAAATCATTGCAGGCGGACTTAAAAATTTCCAGCCTCATGAAATTCTTGAGTTTCTCCTTTTTCACACCGTTGCACAGAAAGATACAAACCATATGGCACATGAACTTATTTCTGTTTTCGGGTCATTGGAAAATGTATTCGATGCAACAGCAGAAGAATTAATGGAAACAGGAGGACTGAGTCTTAATTCGGCAATACTCATTTCCTCAATCCGTGACATCTCATCTTATTATAAGGACACTAAAGATAAAAGAACAATCTATAATACCGGAGATAAAATCCTGGCTCTTCTCAAGCCCTTTTTCAAAGGGCATCAAAAAGAAAGGCTTGTTGTAGCTTTCTTTGACAGCAATCTGAAAAAACGTGCAGTCAAAGAGTTCGGTTACGGAAACGAAAACGCTTTCCATATCAACGCAAAAGATATTGTCCGCGAAGCAATTACCTACAACGCATCTTACGTTGCTATTGCACATAACCATCCTGTTTCGGATTCCACTCCGTCAAAAGCAGATATCAACACAACAAACATACTGAAAAATCAACTTGAATTTTTTGATATAAAACTTCTTGAACACTTGATTTTCGGTATAAACGGTATTTTCAGTTTTGCAAACAACGACACTATGAGTTGCTTTGTTTCAGGAAAAGGAGAGAAATAACATGTCAGAAATAAGAAATTCTATTTGCCTTACTACAGTCGCACAGACTATAGCAGAAATTATGGGAGTAGAAAAAGGAGAACACACAAATCCCCTTTTAATTTCACTTAAAAACAAAAAATTAGGCACAAGAAACGCAGACAGAGCAGTTCTTTATAACCCTGATGCAGTTGCTCTCTGGCTTTATCAGAAATATACGGAACTTTTCACAGATGCAGTTTTATCTTCCGACATTGCAATGCCCATTCTTTCTGTTATGCCCAGCGTAACACCTGTTTGTTTTGCATCAATGTATTCAGGAGTACTGCCTGACATTCATGGCATAAAAAAATACGAAAAACCTGTGCTGACCGTAAACACAGTTTTCGATACATTTATCAAATCGGGTAAAAAATGTGCTATCGTTTCCACTTCAAACGACAGCATTTCGTGTATCTTCCTTGAAAGAAGCATGGACTATTTCATCTACGATACAGTTGAGGAAGTAAACAAAAAAGCCCTCTCACTTATTGAAGAGG
>JAZRNJ010000158.1:0-5341 GCA_045648125.1 Acutalibacteraceae bacterium | reverse complement strand
AATCACAATATCGTTATGGGGAATTTCAGTTATTTCCCCGTGAACAATTTCTATATATTTATTCTGTTTTATCTTTTCTGTTACAAGACTTGAAAACTTATCTCTGTCAACTGCCAATGCACCGCCTGCAGGCACTGCACTTAAAAGGGCACATTCTACAGTGAGTGAGCCGAGACGCTTCATCTCCTCCTTAAGCATACCTGCGGCTGAGCCGATTCTTAAGGCTTTAAGGGAGTTTGAGCAGACAAGCTCTGCAAAATTTTCCGACTTATGTGCGGGAGAAAATTTCACGGGTTTCATTTCAACAAGTGAAACCTCAATTCCTCTTTTTGCCATCTGCCATGCACACTCAACACCTGCAAGACCTGCACCGATTATTACGGGTTTATTCTTCGGGATTATCATTTTTCTTCTTCCTTGAAGCTTTTATTTCGTAGTCACAGCCTTCACTGAGACAATGTTTTACTGAACCTGCTGTTTTGAAAAGTGATTTACCGCACTTGGGACATTTTTCATCTGTAGGTTTATCCCATGTGACGAAATCACATTCAGGCCATTTTGTACAGCCGTAGAAAAGTCTGCCTTTCTTTGAGCGTCTTTCAACAACTTCACCACCACATTTGGGACAAGTTGCATTTGTCTTTGTTACGAAAGGCTTTGTATTTTTACATTCGGGGTAACCGGGACAAGCAAGGAATTTGCCGAAACGTCCTGTTTTTACCACCATCATCTGTCCGCATTTTTCACAGGGAATGTCTGTGATATCTTCTTCAAGTTTAATTTTCACACCCTGCATGTCAGCCTTTGCCTTAGTGAGAGTTGCATCAAAATCATCATAGAAAACATGGAGCATTCTGATGTAATCTTCGTCACCTCTGTCAATTGCATCAAGGCTGTCTTCCATCTGTGCTGTATATTTTACATTAACAATTTTCGGGAAATGTTCTTTGAGAAGTTTTGTTGTTGCTTCACCAAGTTCTGTAGGAGCAAGGATTTTGCTCTGACGTTTTACATACTCACGTTTTACGATTGTTGTAACAATTGTAGCGTAAGTGCTGGGACGTCCTACACCGTTTTCTTCAAGAGCCTTGATGAGTGTTGCTTCAGAATATCTTGCAGGAGGCTGAGTGAAATGCTGATTTCCTGCAAGTTCTTTAAGTTTCACATTGTCCCCTTCTTTAAGTTCGGGAAGCTGTGATGCTTTTTTATCTTCATCTGTTTTTTCTTCATAAAGTGCTGTGAAACCGTCAAACTTCACGCTATAGCCTGACGCTGTGAAAACACAGTAACCGTCATCTGAAGCCTTCTCTGACTTAATTTCAACTTTCATTGTGTTAAGAACGCTTGAAGCCATCATTGAAGCAATAAATCTCTGCCAGATAAGGTTATAAATTTTGTACTGGTCTGATGACAGGCTTGATTTTACTTCTTCGGGAGTAAGGGACGGAACTGTAGGTCTGATTGCTTCGTGACCGTCCTGTGCTGAACTTCTCGATTTGAAGTAACGTGGTTTTTCCGGGAGATAATTCTGTCCGTAATGTGAAAGAATAAAATCATTTGCCTGACTTCTTGCTTCTTCAGAAATTCTCAGTGAGTCAGTTCTCATATAAGTAATAAGACCCATTGAGCCGTGACCCTGAACATCCACACCTTCATAAAGTTCCTGAGCAATTCTCATTGTTCTCTGAGCCTGGAAACCAAGTCTTCTTGATGCTTCCTGCTGAAGAGTTGATGTGATAAAGGGAGGTACGGGGTTTTTCTTTTTAGTTCCTTTTTTCACGCTGTCAATAACATATTTTGCACCGTCAAGACGTGAAAGATATTTATCTGCCTGTTCTTTTGAATTGATTTCAACTTTACCTGTTTCATCCCCGTAGAATGATGCAGGGAAAACTTTTCTTGATGATGAAGTAAATTTTGCATCAAGTGTCCAGTATTCTTCGGGAACGAATTTTCTGATTTCTTCCTCACGGTCAACAATAAGTCTTACTGCAACGCTCTGAACACGTCCTGCTGAAAGACCTCTGCGGATTTTCTGAGAAACGAAAGGACTGAGTTTGTAACCTACAAGTCTGTCAAGGATTCTTCTTGCCTGTTGTGCGTTGACAAAGTCCATGTCAACTTTTCTCGGTTTTTCCATACCTGCCTGAACGCCTGATTTTGTAATTTCATTGAAAGTTACACGGTTTTCTTCGTTAAGGTCAAGACCAAGAACTGTTGCAAGATGCCATGAAATTGCTTCTCCCTCACGGTCAGGGTCGGCTGCGAGAATTACGGCTTCGCTTTTTGCAGCCTGAGCTTTAAGGTCTTTTACAAGTTGTTCTTTACCTTTGATTATTGCATATTTGGGAGCAAAATCATTTTTAACGTCAACACAGAGTCTTGCTGCAGGAAGGTCTCTTACGTGACCCATTGAAGCCATAACTTCATATCCGCTGCCAAGATATTTTTTTATATTTTTCGCCTTTGCAGGTGACTCAACAATTACAAGTTTGGACATAGGTTTTCTCCTTATTTTCTTCTGTATTTTTTGCCGTTATCGGAAACTACAAGGTCTGCCATTTCAAGTTTTGTAAGACTTACCATAACTTTTGATGGAGATAAGGAAGTGAGTTTCCTCATTATATCGTCAATGTGCATCGGTTCTGAAGAGAGAACATCATACACAGTTTTTTCATTTGAATTAAGTTTTTCTGCTATTTTTTCATTTTCTTCACGTCTGAGTCTGTCCTCGATAATTTCCGCCATAACATCTTCGGGGATATATTCCTGTGAATGAACGGCTTTTACACCATAAGTTACCTTTGAAAAATCCATGGAGAACTGATTTTCGTACAAAAGTGTCCGTTCTACTTTTTCATAATCCACAATATCGGGATAAGTAAATTCATACACAGCCATTATGTCAGCACATGAATAAACAGGCGTTGCACCACGTCTTATGAGTTCAATGGTGCCTGATTGCTTAGAATTTATAGCATCACCCGGAACTGCAAAAAGTTCACGTCCCTGGTCAATTGCCATTTGTGCAGTAATCAGCGAGCCACTACCCAATGCACCCTCAATGACCACCACTCCGTAACTGAGTGCAGAGATAATTCTGTTTCTCACAGGGAAATTTCTGCTTATTGCAGATGTACGAGGAGCATATTCGGTAAAAACAACACCGGTTTCAATAATTTCATCTTTAAGAGAAGCGTAAGAATCACGGTACTTTGCAAGGAAACCACAACCAAGAACTGCAACAGTTGCACCTTTTTCTCTGACTGCGCCGAGATGTGCTGCACCGTCAATACCAAGTGCACCTCCGCTTACAACTACTGCACCTGATTTTACAAGAGATGAGGCAAGGCTGCTTGCAACCTGAAGCCCTGTTTTTGACGCCTTTCTCGTACCCACAAGGGCAATAGTCATTTTATCTTTTATAACCTCAGGGTCTCCGTAGTAATAGAGAACGAGAGGATAATTTCTCAGGTCAAGCAGTTTTTTCGGATACCGTTCGTCATCGGGAGTGAGAACTCTGCACTTACATTCACGGCAACTGAGAATAACATCATCAACTACACTGAGAGGCGTTTCTTTCAATTTCTCAAGCTGTCTTTTTGTAAAAGCACCTGAAAGTGCTCTGTCCATAGGGGTTGCTTCGTATACATTTTTCGCAGTCCCGAAATGTCCGATTATTTCGTCAACATTCACACTGTAACCAAGTGCCTGTTGCAACCATATCCAATAGGCTTTATCGTTCATCTGAGCACCTCCCACATGGAAATACACGCTGCCATTGAGGCATTGAGCGATTCGGCTCTGCCTTTCATGGGAATTGTGACTCTGAGAGTTGATTTTTCAGCAGTAGAAGTCCTGATACCGTTGCCTTCATTACCGATTATGAGAAAAATTCCTCCGTCAAGAGAAACTTCGTTTATTTTATCTGCATTTTCATCGACTACCGTTGATACGGTTTTCATGTTGTTTTCTTCTGCAAAACTGAACATTTCGTCAATATCAGTTATTCTTACAAAAGGAAGCCTGAAAAGAGAACCCATTGCACTTCGCTGTGCTTTAGGATTGAAAACATCACAACAGGAAACAAGCACCGCACCATCAATACCCAGAGCCTCTGCAGTTCTTGCAATTGCACCTAAGTTTGACGGGTCCTGAACATTTTCAAGAACAACGTATTTCCCGTCCCTTTTCAGGGATGTTATTTCTGTTTCGTTTTCAGTGTTTCTGCATTTGACAAAAACACCCTGAGAAGATTCCGTATCCTGAATTTTCTTTGCAACTTCTTCTGAAATTTCAAAACTCATTTCAGAAACGGAAATCACTTTTTCGATATCTTCTCTGTATTTCAAGTAAGCAGTGTCTGTGAAGTAAAGTTCTTTTATTTCCACACCGCTTAAAGCTGCATCACGACAAAGACGGGCACCCTCAATGACAAATTCACCCGTTTTCTTTCTTTCTTTTGAAGAGGAAACGAGTTTTGCAAAATTTTTAATTTTAGGATTCTGAACTGAAATTATCTTTTCCAAAACGCATAACCTCCGGGTAAAAATACGTGCATTTTTACACATTTCGCGATATGTGCTTCGCACGCGATATATATCAAACTTCGTTTTCTATGCGATATGATATAAATCATTTCACGCCCGCAAGGGCATATCGCACGATAGTATATCTCACGTTAACAACGTATATCGCAAATCAGGAATGATTTATATCGCTGTAAAAACGTAAAACGTTTTTACAATACAGGCACACTTTTCCACTATATAATAGTATACATTACATTATATCAAACTTTTTTTCAATTAACAATAGAGTTTACAAAAAAATTTACGCCCACAGTAAACTGTGAGCGTAATATCAGCTTATTTAAGTGCAGCTTTAGCTTTTTCTGTGAGAGCTGTGAATGCTGCGGGATCAGCGATTGCGATTTCTGAAAGCATTTTTCTGTTAAGGTTGATGTCTGCTTTCTTGAGACCGTTCATGAATGATGAGTAGTTCATGCCATTCATTTTGCAAGCTGCTGAAATTCTTGTAATCCAGAGACGGCGGAAATCACGTTTCTTCTGCTTACGTCCGATGTAAGCATACTGACCTGATTTCATAACTGCCTGTTTAGCTGTTTTGAAAAGTTTGCTCTTTGAGCCGTAGTAACCCTTAGCTGCTTTAAGAACTTTATTTCTTCTTTTACGAGTCATTGTAGCGCCTTTAATACGTGCCATAGTCTATAACCTCCTGTTTCTGCGATATTATTTGTAAGGAATAAGTTTCTTGATCTGCTTAACGTTTGTTACGTCAGCAACAGTTGTTTTACGAAGATTTCTCTTACGTTTTGTTG
>JAZRNJ010000157.1:0-4365 GCA_045648125.1 Acutalibacteraceae bacterium | reverse complement strand
GTGGTTGGGATTTTGAGAATGTAGGTACAGGCGATATTGTTGTCAACGGAAATGTACTTCAGATATCTGTTGACAGAAAGTCGCTCAGCCTTAATGAAAAAGAC
Source organism: Acutalibacteraceae bacterium (assembly GCA_045648125.1). Taxonomy (GTDB): domain Bacteria; phylum Bacillota; class Clostridia; order Oscillospirales; family Acutalibacteraceae; genus SIG575. The sequence goes on along the minus strand of JAZRNJ010000157.1, from coordinate 4,261 downwards.
GTGAAATTTAATTTCAAATGGTCTGATAATATGCAGGAAGAAGATGTTATGGATTTCTACACAAACGGTGATGTTGCACCGGGTGGCAGATTTACATTTATTTTTGACAGCACATCAGAAAAAAATGAAGAGATGATTTTACGAAAAGAAAGTCCCTTTATGATTAAACTCAATGAATTTTATGCTGATTTCAGAAAGCTTGTAAATTATTTTTTGAGCAAAATGTCTTGAAATAATTTTATTTTTCTGATAACATAATACAAAAATAAAGGATGGTGTTTGAAATGATTTCATTTATCAGAAGCATTGTGGCAGTTATTATGTCACTTCTTAGTTTTTGTTTTTCAGGGGTTTTTGGTGACTTTACTGCCGATACAAAACCTCTTAAAGATGATTGTAAACTGTATTTTGCTTCAATTTCTGATATTCACATGACAGAAGAAACTGCAAGAAGAGATATGCTCCGTTTTGCACTTGAAGACTTTGAAAAATCAACTTATCCTCTTGATGCACTTGTGCTTGCAGGTGACCTTACCGACCACGGTGAAGAGCCTGAATGGGAAATGCTCAAAAAAGCGTTTGAGCCTTATAATCCTGCAAAAAACATTGTTATGGCTCAGGGTAATCATGATACCTGGACTGAGGATGATAAATATGACCTTGCAAGGACTCTGTTTATAAAATACAATAAGGAAATTACAGGCAGGGAAATTGAAAAAGAATATTATTCAACAAAAATCAATGGCTACACATTTATCGTAATGGCGAGTGAAAGTGACAGAGTAGCAGCTTACATAAGTGATGCTCAGCTTGAATGGTTGTCTTCAGAAATGGAAAAAGCATCTGCTGATGGACTCCCGATTTTCGTAGTGAGCCATTGGCCTATAAATGAAAGTCACGGACTTCCCGAAACATGGGGCGATGAAGAACCCGAACCTGATGATGGTGGTTTCGGAGATCAGTCAGCAAGAGTGGAAGAAATTCTCAAATCTTACAAAAATGTGTTCCTTATTTCTGGTCACATTCACAGCGGATTTAATCATCAGGGATACGAAGATACTTACGGTTATATGAGTGTCGAGTCTGACGGTTCATTCCATAGTGTAAATCTTCCTTCTTATATGTACATGACAATCCGTGGCAGAATTGCAAACGGAACAGGCTTCAACTTTGAAGTTTACGAAGACGAGGTTATTATTCGCGGAAGAAGTTACTCTGCAGGTGTATGGTATTCAGATTATAATTGGACAATTGACCTTGTGTAAAAAATTAAAATCAATCTGATAAACAATTGTATAAATATCATTTTTAGGGTTGTCTTTTATGGCAACCCTGTATTTTTGTATTGCTATATTTTTTTGGAAACTGATTATAAAATGAGTTGAGTTTATTTTTTTGTTGTGGTAAAATGTAATTGTATTTATATAATAGGGGAGTGACCAGTTTTGAAAAAGATAATTGTTGCAGATGATGAAGCAAGAATCAGACGTCTTGTCTGCGATTTCCTCAGAAAAGAAGGATACGAGCCTCTTGAGGCAGATGACGGTGATGTTGCACTTGAACTTTTTCGTGAAAATCCCGACACTGCATTGCTTATTGTTGATATTATGATGCCTAATATGGACGGATGGACGTTGTGCCGTGAAATCAGAAAAACTTCAGGTGTGCCCGTGATTTTCCTTACTGCAAGGAGTCAGGAGTTTGATGAACTTATGGGATTTGAAGCAGGTGCAGACGACTATGTTACGAAGCCGTTCAGTCCTGCAGTTCTTATGAAACGCGTTGAACTTCTCATAAAACGAACTTCAGGTACAGTGTTCAAAAATTGCAAAACTGCAGGTTCTCTCACAATCGACGAAGATGCTCATGAGGTTTTTGTTGATAATAAACCTGTGGGACTTGCTCTGAAAGAATATAATATTCTCCTTAAACTTGTGTCAATGCCCGGCAGAGTTTTCACAAGAGAACAACTCCTTGATGATATCTGGGGATATGACTACGTAGGTGATATGAGAACTGTTGATTCACATGTTGCACGTTTGCGTACAAAGCTTGGTGAATGGGGTAACAAACACCTGAAAACAGTTTACGGAACAGGGTACAAAATTGAGGTAGGCGAATGAAAATTTTATCTTTCTCAAAAAGACAGTACAAAAGCCTGATGCTTCAGTTGTTTGTGCAACTTCTGTCAATTGTACTTTTCATGGTAGCATTTCTTCTGATTATCAATTCAAGATTTATTGAAACTCTCTTCTATGCAAGAGCACGTTCAGAAATGAGTCATGCTGCCCAGATGATTGATGAAATCGAAAAACCTTCCTCTGATTTTCTTGATGAAATAAAGAAAATCGAAGATAACGACACAACTTATGTTGAAATTTTTCAGGGCTCATCCGATAAACTTCGCTACAGTACCATTATGAATGATGTGAAAAATCATACCATGTTTGATATTGAGGAAAACAAACAACTGTTTTTAGGTTTTGCAAATGCTAAAAAAATATCTTCTCTGCAGATTCTCGAAGTTACAGAAAACGGAACTTTTTATCTCGGAACAGAAGTGCCTAACGATATTGAATATCTTATGTATACCACCGTTCTTGAAAACGGAGATACGGTAAGAATTTTTGCACAGAAAAGCATCATTCAGTCGAACGCTGAATACACCTCTGACATTATCAAAGTTGTTATATGCGTTGCAGGAATTGCACTTATGGTGGCATTCTTTATTTATGCATGGCTTTTCACAAGACCTCTTATTGAAATGAACGATGTTACAAAACACATGGCAAAAATGGATTTCTCAAAAAAATGTGTTACAAAGTCAATGAATGAATTAGGACAGTTGGCTGAAAACATCAACTCAATGTCAGACTCTCTGGCAGAAGCTCTTGGAGACCTTAAAGAGAAAAACCGTCAGCTTGAAATTGATATTGAGCATGAGCATAAAATGGAAAAATCCCGTAAAGAGTTTATTTCCAACGTGTCTCATGAACTGAAAACTCCCATTGCGATTATTCAGGGATATGCAGAAGGACTTAAGCTTGGTGTAAGTGACAATCCTGAAGATAACGAGGAATATCTTGATGTTATCATCGAAGAGTCGAAAAAAATGAACACAATTGTTCTTGACCTTCTTGAACTTTCTTATTATGAAAGTGGAAGTTACAAACTCAGTGAAAGCAGTTTTTCTCTTAACGAAACAATCAACGAATATATTGCTGTTCAGAAAATCCGTATTGATGAAAATAATATCAGCCTTCAACTCAAATTGCTCCCCGATATGTGCGTGTGGGGTGATGAGGCGAAAATCAATATGGTTCTTAATAACTATTTCACCAATGCGGTTTCTCATTGCGAAGATGAAAAAATAATCAGAATAACGGCAGAAGAACACAGTAGTTTTTATCGTATAAGAGTGTTCAACACAGGCAAAACTATTCCTGAGGAACAAATGGAAGAACTCTGGAACAATTTCTTCAGAGGAGATAAATCCCGTCGTCGTGATGAGGGGAGATTTGGTCTCGGACTTTCAATAGTTGCAGCAATTCAGAGTATGCACGGTATGAAATATGGTTGCGAAAACAAAAATGACGGTGTTGAGTTCTGGTTTGATGTAAAAAAATACGTTAAAAACTTGTCAATGTAATTGACAAAGGTTGGAAAATATTATATAATTAGTCGTTAATAAAATGAAAGGAGAATGTTCAAATGAACTATTCACATGAAGTTGAAAAAATGTGCATGGTAGCAAAAGGTCCCCACCATGGTCCCGCTCCTATTCCTGAAGAAGGAAAATGGGTAAAGGCTTATGAAATCAAAGATATTTCAGGTCTTTCACACGGTATCGGCTGGTGCGCACCTCAGCAGGGCACATGTAAGCTTACTCTTAATATCAAAGAAGGTATCGTAGAGGAAGCTCTCGTTGAAACAATCGGTTGCTCAGGTATGACTCACTCTGCAGCTATGGCAGCAGAAATTCTCCCCGGTAAGACACTTCTCGAGTGCCTTAATACAGACCTTGTTTGTGACGCTATCAACGTTGCTATGAGAGAAATCTTCCTCCAGTTTGTATATGGCCGTACACAGTCTGCATTCTCAGAAGATGGTCTTCCCGTTGGTGCAGGTCTTGAAGACCTTGGTAAAGGTCTCCGTCCACAGGTTGGTACTATGTTCTCAACAAACGCTAAAGGCGTTCGTTACATGGAAATGGCAGAAGGCTATGTTACAAGAATGGCTCTCGATGCTAACGACCAGGTTA
>JAZRNJ010000156.1:0-2853 GCA_045648125.1 Acutalibacteraceae bacterium | reverse complement strand
GGAATCGAAATTCCTTATCAACAGCTTGACGTTCACATTAATAATAAATAACTTGACATCAGCGTATTAGTGTGTTACTATGATAAAGTGGTAACACACTAAATTTATTTTTAAGGGGACAGTTTAAGATGAAAAAGATTTTAGCATTAGTAATGGCAGCTTTACTTATTTGCCTTACATTTGCAGGATGCGGCGGCGCACAGGAAGAAAAACCCGAAGCAGAAAAACCTGAAACAATTGTTGTTGGTTACACAATCTATGAACCTATGAACTACGAAGATGAAAACGGTGAACTCGTTGGTTTTGATACAGAGCTTGCAAAAGCTGTTTTCACAAACCTCGGTTACGAAGTTCTTTTCCAGGAAATCCAGTGGGAAAGCAAATACACAGACCTTGATTCAGACACAATCGACTGTGTATGGAATGGTTTCACATGTAACACAGCTGATGATGACGGTGTTCTCCGTTCAGAAAAAGTTGATTTCTCATACAACTATATGGAAAACCGTCAGGTTGTTGTAGTTAAGAAAGATTCAGGCATAGCTTCTGCAGAAGACCTTAAAGGTAAATTCGGCGTTGCTGAAAGCGGTTCAGCAGGCGAAGCTTATGCAAAAGAATTTGAAGGCACATCATTCAAGGGCTTCATCAAGCAGACAGAATGTCTCACAGAAATCCTTTCCGGTACTGCTGATTTCGCAGTTGTTGACGCACAGCTTGCTAAGAGCTACTGTGGTAAAGGCGATTATGCTGACCTTGCAATCGTTGATGCACTTTCAAGTGATGTTGAATATTATGCAATCGGTTTCAAGAAGGGTAGCGAACTTACAGCTAAAGTTAACGAACAGCTTGATGCTCTTGCAAAAGACGGTACAATTGCTGAACTTGCAGAAAAATATGGCGTATCAAACACAGCTATCACAGATTTTTCTGACCAAAAATAATCAATCTTTCGGAGTTAATTTATGTCATTTTTAGAAGTCATAGCATTTCTGTTTGACGGCTTTAAAATATCTTTGCTTATCTTTGCGGTGACACTGCTTTGCGGTGCACCGCTTGGTTTACCTATAGCCTTTTGTTCAATGAGTCGTTTCAAACCGGTAAAAGCTATATCAAAAGTTGTTGTATGGATTGTCAGGGGTATTCCTCTGGTGCTCCAGATTTTTATTATCTATTATGTTCCCGGTCTGTTATTTAAGTATCAGCTTTTCGGTCAGATTGACCGATTTATGTATATTGAGTACGGAATAATGGATGCGGGTAGAATCACTGCAGTGCTTATTGCATTTACAATCAATTACGCTTGTTATTTCTCTGAAATTTACAGAGGTGGTATTGAGAGTATTTCAAAGGGACAGTATGAGGCTGGTTATGTGCTTGGTCTGACTAAATCGCAGATATTCAGAAAAATTATTCTGAAGCAGGTTATTCAGCGTATTGTTCCACCTATGTCAAATGAAATTATTACTCTTATCAAAGACACAGCTCTTGCAAACTGTATTATGGTTTGCGAAATTATAAAGAATGCAAAAGAACTTGCAGCTACAAAGGCTATGATCTGGCCTTTGTTCTTCACGGGTGTTTATTATCTTGTATTCTGTGGTATACTCACTATACTTTTCAACAAAATCGAGAAAAAGCTCGGCTATTTCAAAGGGTGAGGTGATATAGTATGGCTTTACTTGAAGTTAAGAATATCCGTAAGAATTTCGGAAAAACAGAAGTTTTAAAAGGTATAGATTTTTCAATGGAAAAGGGTGAAGTTGTTGCTATTATCGGCTCTTCCGGTTCAGGTAAAACAACTTTGCTTCGTTGCCTGAATTTCCTTGAAACACCTGATGAAGGTGAAATTGTACTTGGTGATAAAACAATTCTTGATGCCAAGAGCAAAAAGAAAATGAGTGATGAGGAAATAAGACAGAACAGACTTCACTTCGGTCTTGTTTTCCAATCTTTTAACTTGTTCCCACAATATAATGTAAAAAGAAATCTCACTCTTGCTGCTGAACTTCTTGAATTTGAAAAAATCAAAAAAGGCAAATCTGAATTTAAAAGCAAAAAAGAAGCTTCAACCAAAATTTCTGCCAAAGCAGATGAGCTTCTCAGAGAAGTAGGACTTTCTGAAAAAGCAAATGCTTATCCTTGCGAACTTTCAGGCGGTCAGCAACAACGTGTTGCAATTGCACGTGCTTTGGCACTTGAACCTGAAATTCTTTGCTTTGATGAACCTACATCAGCTCTTGACCCTGAACTTACAGGGGAAGTTCTTAAAGTAATCAAGGAACTTAAAAATACAGATAAAACCATGATAGTGGTTACACACGAAATGGAATTTGCAAAGAATGTTGCTGATATCATAATTTTTATGGCTGATGGTGTTATTGAAGAAATGGGACCGTCCTATGAAGTGTTTGAAAATCCCAAATCAGAAAAGCTTAAATCTTTCCTTAAATCTTCTTTTGAGAAAATTTAATAAAATTTAAGAAATTTTTTTGTAGAAATATGATATACTCTTTACGTTGAGTAAAAAGTATATAGGAGTTCAGTTATGAAAATTGTAAGTATTTTATTATCTGTGGTAATGACTGTTACAGCACTTGCTGTACCTGCTGCAACATTGAAAGAGGTAAATTCTGTTTCACCTCAGAGTCAGAGTTCATCTCAGGTTGAGTTTCTCAGCCCGGAAGCAAAGCAGGTTATTTCAGTTGTTGTGAGCAACATTATCAACGAAGCAAAAACCGGCACAAGCGACGGTCAGGAAGTTCTTGATGCAATAAATTCTCTTCCCGTTTATGAAGAGGGTCAGGAAAGAACAGACAGAGAAGATGTTAATGTAAACCCCCTCACAGTTGCCAT
>JAZRNJ010000155.1:0-2008 GCA_045648125.1 Acutalibacteraceae bacterium | reverse complement strand
ACCGCCGCAAACAAGGACATGTGAACGATACATGCTTTTTCCTCCTTATTCTTTAAGTGATGCTACTGTGTATTCAGCAACAGGATTTCCGTTTACAATATGGTCTGCAACGACTCTTGCGATTTTATCGGGAGTCATTTTGATATAAGTTACTTTTTCTTTGCCGGGTGCAAAAACCTCAACGATAGGCTCATACTGGCACATGCCGATGCAACCTGTCTGAGAAACAGTAACATTTTTAAGATTTCTCTTAGAAACTTCTTCAACGAAACCGTTAAGAACGGGACGTGCACCTGCTGCGATACCGCAAGTTGCCATACCTACAACGATTCTTGTAACATCTTCGTTGCCGTCTGCTGATTCCCTTGTTGTGATGTTTGCCTGAGCTTTTGCTTTTATAGCAAGTAATTCTTCAAGAGTTTTCATTTATGTTACACCTCCGCGAATAATTTGTGTCTGTTCGCTGATATAGTCTTTGAGCCACATTCTGACATCAATATCATTGAAGCTTACTTCTCCGAGAATGGCTTTCAGGTCTGAAGTTTTCAGAACAAACTCATTCTCATCAATTTTAAAGCGGTAAATGAAGTCGATATCTTCATGCATTGTTATCAGCGTTAAAATTGTGGCATCAATGTCACCGAGCGGTGTGAAATCAATGCTGTCTGTTTTGAAATGGGCTGCAATCACAGTTCCCACACCTAATTCTGAACTGAGTTCAAGGTGTCCTCCTGTCATTTCAGCTGCCATTTTGAACAAGGGAATTCCCATACCTACTTTTCTTGTGGTTCTGGTTGTGCAGAAAGGGTCACGCACATTACGTACCATTTCCTCGCTCATTCCCCTGCCGTTATCACGAATGATTACCGAAAGTGTTTTTTCCGAAGTGTCCTCCAGAACATCAATTTCAATAAGACTTGCACCTGCTGAAACTGAATTTTCGGTAATATCAAGAATGTTCAGTGATAATTCACGCATATTTTATGCCTGATATTTTGCTACGATACCGGGAATATCTTTTGCTTCAATTTTACCGTAAACTTCATCATTTACAGTCATAACGGGAGCAAGACCGCAAGCACCGATACAACGGCAATCTTCAAGAGAGAATTTGCCATCAGGTGTGCATTCCTTTGCACCGATTCCGAGAACTTCTTCAAGTTTGTCCACAAGTTCCTGTGCACCTTTAACGTAACAAGCTGTACCAAGACATACTGAGAAATTATATTCACCTTTGGGAGAAAGTGAGAACTGAGCGTAGAATGTTGAAACGCCGTAAACTTTTTCAATCGGCACATTCATTCCGTCAGCAATCATTTTCTGAACCTCAAACGGAAGATATCCATAAATGCCCTGTGCTTCCTGCATTACATGCATAAGAAGACTTTTGTCATGCTTGCTTTCCTCAATAACAGCCATGAGCTTTGCTTCCTGCTCAGGAGTGCCGTTAAAAGGATTTTTGCTGATTTTTTTGACCATTACTGTTCCTCCTTTACACAAATTATAAATCAAAGCAAATAATCAATGTAATTTTGATTAATAATTTGCTAAAACATACGTTGACATTATAGCATGTGTGTTATAAAAAATCAATACGAAAACTGCGATTTCAACACGATTTTGATAAAATTGATAAAATTTTGTCAATTTCCAAACTTTCTGCATTAATTTTGCCACCTGCAGAGCCGATATTTTCCAGATAATGAGCATCGGAGCTTGTTAAAATGTGCATTTTTTCAAGAACAGGGTACTTTTTTATGTACTCATTTTTATCTGCATTTTTAGTGATTTCTGCAACGTTGAAGCCCATGTATTCATCAATCATACCAAGGTTTGAAATGACGCTGTAGGATGACCTGTCAATATGTGCCGGGAAAGAAATTCCCCCGAATTCTTTCATGATTTCAGGGACTTTGTCAAGGGACACATTTGCTGCAGTTGTGAGAAGTAAATTTTCCGTGCCGATTAAAGTCGGAGGCCCAAGCGGTCTTAGGAAGACAACCTTCCT
>JAZRNJ010000154.1:0-13124 GCA_045648125.1 Acutalibacteraceae bacterium | reverse complement strand
GAAGTCTGTACCGTAACGGTAGCCTACTTCCTTATACTTACCCTTTACAGCAACTGCATGGTCTGTCATTTCCCAGATACACATACCGCAAAGCTCGTCATATTTTTCCATCAGGTCAACGTGAGCGTGGATGTCACCTGTTGTAAGTGAACATACGTATTCGCAGAAGTAGAAGGGCTTGGGAATGTTTTCCTGTTCAAGATAGTTTTTAGTATAATCAAGAGGTGCATACATACGGCTTTCAACATCTGAAATATCCTTGAAGTCTTCACCCTCGGGAACTGCCTTGAATTCAAGATGTGAATTTTCGTAGTGGATAATTGCACGGGGTTCTCTTGATTTGATATATTTGTTCATTGCTCTGTGGTTTTTACCGCAGCCTGATTCGTTACCGAGAGACCACATAACAACGCATCCGTGGTTTTTGTCTCTTTCAAAAAGACGTTTTGCACGGTCAACATAAGCTTCTTCCCACTCGTCAACAGTTGAAAGCATTGACCATCTCATCCAGTCCCAATCGTTACGGTATTCAAAGCCCATGCCGTGAGTTTCAATATCAGCCTCGTCAATTACCATGAAACCCATTTCATCGCAGTATTCAAGGAAACGAGGGTCATTGGGATAGTGAGAAGTTCTGATGCAGTTACAACTTGCACGTTTGAGAATGTAAAGGTCCTCTTTCATGTGTTCTACAGGAGTTGCATGACCGAGAACAGGATGTGAATCATGACGGTTGATACCGTAAAGTTTGATTTTTTCGTTGTTAAGGTACATTATTGCACCTTTGATTTCAAGTCTCTTGAGACCTACTGAGAAAGGTATAATTTCTTCTCCGTCAATAAGAAGAAGTTTATAAAGCTGAGGGTTTTCAGCATTCCAGAGAACGGGATTTTCAAGTTTTATTGTTTCATCGGAAGTGCCTGAAAGAATTTCTTCACCTGAGGGAGAAAGAAGAACAAAGGAAACAGTTTTTTCTGTTTCAATTTTAATTTCAGCAGTTTTAAGGTCTTCGGAAACATCACTTCTGAGATATACGTCTTTGATGTGATTTTCCTGACGTGAGAGGAGATAAACTTCTCTGAAAATACCTGAAAGACGGAAATAGTCCTGGTCTTCAAGATAACTGCCGTCACACCATTTTACAACAAGAACGTCAAACTTGTTTTTACCCGCTTTAAGATATTTTGTTACATCAATTTCACTTGTGCAATGGCTTACCTGACTGTAGGCTACAAACTCACCGTTTACAAAAAGGTAGAAGCATGAGTCAACACCTTCAAAGTTTATGTAAACTTTTTTGCCTTCAAAGTTTTCAGGGATAATTACATCTCTTGAATAAAGAGCACAGGGGTTTTCATCGGGAACATGGGGCATGTCAAGAGGATAAGGATAGTTTGAGTTAAGATACTGAGGAGCATCGTAACCTTTTTCCGTCTGATTCTGCCAGCTTGAGGGAACAAGCATTTTTTCTTTGAAAGGAAGTGAGAGGAAATCGTCCTCTAAATCCTCAAAGCTTTCGTAAAATCTGAAGTTCCAGTCACCGCAGAGATTGAAGAGATATTCTGAATCATCTCTTTCTCCTGCAAGTGCTTTTTCTTTTGTTTCGTAAGGAATGAAATATGCTCTGGGCTCTTCACAGCCTACATGCAGAAAATCATGGTCCTTGTGGTAACTTTTAAATTCCATTTTTATCACCTTCACCTGTTAATATTGTTGAAACAAAATTTATCAAACTCATCTGTGTCACCGAAACCGAAACAGCTTTGTGTGATTTTGTCAATGAGTTCTTCTAAATCGGAAAAAGTGTTGATTTTTCCGATTTCTGCCCTGTACTTTGCCGCACCTCGGATACCTTTCACGTACCATGCAGCATGTTTACGTGCTTCACGCATTGCAATAAATTCGCCTTTATACTCAATGAGTTTTGAAATATGTTTTTTCAGCACATCCATTCTCTCATCAATTGATGGTTGAGGAAGAATTTCTCCCGTTTCAAAATAGTGGTTTATTTCCCTGAAAACCCAGGGTTTTCCCAATGCACCTCTGCCAACCATAACACCGTCACAGCCTGTTTTTTCAATCATTTCTCTGGCAGTCAGTGCATCTGTCACATCACCGTTGCCGATAACAGGAATTTTCACAGAATTTTTCACTTCTTTTATGATATCATAATTGATACCCGGTGAATACATCTGCACCTTTGTTCTGCCGTGAACGGTTATCATTGAAGCTCCGTTTTCTTCACAGATTCGAGCCAACTCAGGAGCATTGAGAGAATTTTCATCCCAGCCGGTTCTCATTTTAACTGTTACGGGAACAGTTGATGCTCCGACCACAGCTTTGACGATTTCACCTGCAAGACGTGGATTTTTCATCAATGCACTTCCACATCCGTTTGAAGAAACCTTAGGAGCAGGACAACCCATGTTTATATCAATAAAATCAGGTTTGTATGTAAGCGCTTCTTCTGCTGCTTTTGCCATGACAAGAGGATTGTCCCCAAAAAGCTGAGATGCTGCCGGTCTTTCATTATCAGAAATTGAAAGAAGCTGACCTGATTTTTTATCGCCCATGCTGACACCTTTTGAAGAAGTGAGTTCACCTACAACAAAAGCTGCACCGAAAGATGTACAGAGTTCACGGAACGCCCTGTCAGCAGCACCTGCCATAGGTGCAAGAGATGCTTTTTTATTTATTTCAATATTGCCTATTTTCATTTAAGATAACTCCGTCGGAATAATTTATTTAATCATATCATAATTTCCTAAAAAAATATACTGTTTTTTAAAATATTTTAGTTTGACATCGTATTTTTATTGTGATAAACTTCATAATAGAAAAGACAAGGAGGTTCATTCATGAATAATGAAGCACTTTTTAAAATAGGCTACGGACTTTATGTTCTTTCAGCAAATGAAGACGGTTTCGACAACGGCTGTATTATCAACACAGTAACTCAGGTTACAAACACACCTAACAGAATTGCAGTTACCGTAAACAAGCAGAATAAAACTCACGATATGATTATGGCAACGGCACATTTCAACGTTTCCGTTCTTTCAACAGACGTACCCTTTGAAGAATTTAAACACTTCGGTTTTCAGAGCGGTAAAGATGTAAACAAATTTGCAGAAATTGAAAAATATAAGAGAACAGAAAATGGTATTCTTATCGCACAGGAATATGCAAACGCATATATTTCAGGCTCTGTTTTCCATTCAATTGACCTTGGCACTCATACAATTTTTCTTGCAGATGTAACTGATGCTGAAATCCTCAGCGACAAGGAATCTGTAACTTACGATTACTACCACAAAAATATTAAACCCAAGCCTGAGAAAAAGGTTGAGGGAAAAGTTGCTTACAGATGTAAAATTTGCGGTTACATTCACGAGGGAGAACTGCCTGAGGACTTTATCTGTCCCCTTTGCAAACATCCTGCATCAGATTTTGAAAAGATTGGAGAATAATAAAATGGGTAAAATAGTAGCATCAGGCGGTATCAGTTTCAATGATGAAGAAGGACTTAAAGTTTTTGAAAAAATTGTAGAACTCTGTTCTTCAGACGAACCTAAGGTTCTCTATGTTCCTACTGCAGGACATGATAATTACGACGATTTTGATGACCTTAAAAAGCAGTTTACTGACCTTGGCTGTAAAGAATATGACGTGCTCATTCTTACAGACGAGTCACTTACATACGAAGAAATCGAAAATAAAATATTCTCATCAGACATCATCTTCGTAGGTGGAGGAAACCTGAAATTCCTTATGGACGTATGGAACAGAACAGGTGCAACTGAACTTTTCAAGAAGGCTTATGAAAAAGGTATCGTTCTTTCAGGTTCATCTTCAGGAGGAATGTGTTGGTTTGAAAGAGGATATGACGACTGTGGGGAAAACAATGAATTTATGTTTATTGACTGCTTAGGTCTTATTCCCGGTTGTAACTGTCCTCACTACCACAGCGAATATTGGCAGACTTTTGACAAAGTTGTGTCAACTCAGGACCTTGACGGAATTGCAGTTGAAGGCGATGCAGCCCTTGTTATGAACGATGGGGTAATAAGCGGTGTCCTGGGTGTCCCCGAAAGAGGTATTTTCAAGTTATCAAAAGAAAATAACTATACAAGAGAAAAAATATTCTGATTCATAGGAGAAATTAAGATGCATAAGAAAAATTTTGCAAAATTTTTATCAGTGTTTATAATGATTGCACTGATATTTTCTTCAGTATCCCTGTCAGCGTTTGCAGGAACGGAAGACCTTCAACTTCACTTTGCTATGACCGCAGACAAAACAAATGTTGAGGTTGGCGATATTGTCACTTTCACCGTCAAACTCAAAGGTTCTGAAACAGCAAAATCTCTAGGATGGCAGTTTGAACTTGTAATTCCCGATGGACTTTCTTATATACCCAATAGCGGAGCAATAAACCCCGATTTAAAAGAAACAATAGGTGCTTATGACGAATGCTCTTTCACAGAAAAATCAAAAATAGTAGTTGTTTTACACACAGGAGGACTGAAAAATCTGAATCAGGAAAACGAAATATTGACTTTCAAGTGTAAGGTTGACGATATTTCTGCCGGTCAGTTTTACATAGGAGTTATAGACTTCATTGTTATAGACGAAAACTGTGATGAAATCCCTGCAAGCAAATGCAGATTCACAGGTGCAACACTCAATGCACAAACCACCTCTTCAATTACAGGTTTCGTGTCAAGTTTCAATAACGATACAGATGAAGTTAAAATTGAACTTGTAAAAGATAAAGAAACAGAAGCATCTTATACAACTTTTGTGACAGGTAACAACACAGCATACTCTGTTGAAGGAGTTGAAACAGGCAACTACACCCTCTATGTTTCAAAGAAAAATCATGTTACAAGAACTTATGAAATTGCCGTAACAGACAGCATGAGCCTTGACCTTAAAATCAATCTCCTTGGCGATATCAATGGTGATGGCAAAGTAAACACCATTGACGTTGCACGTGCAAACGCTCACGCAAGTGGCATTACAATACTTTCAGATTACAGTTTTGATTGTGCAGATAAAAACTGTGACGGCAAAGTAAACACCATTGACGTTGCCCTTATAAACGCCCATGCGAAAGGCGTAAAATCTCTTTGGTAAAAACTTTAATAAAATAACAGCACGCCGTTATCCCCAAAGATAACGGCGTGTTTATTTGCCACACTAATCAATATCAAAATTTAATTTCAATTATCTGTCCTGCTTTCATTTGTGCAGCAAGTACAGAATTTTCAACTTTAAATGCATTTCCTTCAGGCAAGACTGTACGGTCATTCAGTTTAAGTCTGAGGATGTTATCACTCTCTGCATAAACTTTTGCCTTTCTCACTTTACCCTCTTTCCATTCAAGGTCAAAAACAAAGTTACCTCTTGCTCTGATACCACTGATTTTACCTTCACTCCAACTATCCGGAAGGGCAGGAAGAAGTTCAACTATTCTTTTATCCGGTGAACCGAGATGACTCTGTATAAGCATTTCTGTAATACCTGCAACACCTCCGAAATTACCGTCAATCTGAAAAGGAGGATGAACATCAAAAAGGTTGTACGCAGTACAGTTGCTCAGGAGAGATTTCAGATGTTTTTCTGCATGGTTTCCGTCTTTGAGTCTTGCACAGAAATTTACAGTCCATGCTCTTGACCAACCTGTTGAACCGCCTCCGTTTGAAATACGGCGTTCAATTGTTTTCTTTGCTGCCTCAAAAAGTTCAGGATTTTCTTCGTTAATTCTGTCTCCGGGATGAAGTGCAAAAAGTTGAGAAACATGACGGTGTCCCGGTTCAGTTTCTTCATAATCTTTTATCCATTCCTGAATTGTACCGTAACGCTCACTCACTTTAACAGGAGGAAGTTTTTTAAGAATTTCTTCAAGCTCTTTTACAAAACTTTCATCATTTTCAAGAAGCATTGATGCATAAATTGTACGTGTGAAAAGTGCATCAATAATCTGAAAATCTATTGTTGCACCCTGAGTGAGCATACTCTCCTGCTTTTCACCTTTTTCATCAATGTAGAAAAACTCATTTTCAGGAGAATTTGAAGGAGAAGTTATAAGTCTGCCATTGTTATCCTCTATAAGATAATCTTTCACAAACTCACATGAACCTCTGAGAATCGGATAAATTTCTTTGAGATATTCTCTATCGTTTGTATACTCATAATGCTCCCACAAATTCATGCAGAGCCACGGTCCTGCCATGGGGAAAAAACCGCAGTCAACGCTGTCGTGAACTCCTGTTCTGCCGAATACGTCCGATGTATGGTTAACAACCCAACCGTTTGCACCGAAAACATTTTTTGCTGTATTCTTACCGAATTCACTGAGTTTTTTTACATAATTGATGAAAGGCTTTTCTGTTTCAAGAATGTTTGCAGGACCTGCAGGCCAGTAATTCATCTGCAGGTTAATGTTGGTGTGATAGTCACTTCCCCATGGAGGATTGAAACCGTTGCACCAAATACCCTGAAGATTTGCAGGAAGTTTTGCTTTTTTACCTGAACTTTCAATAAGCAAGTATCTTCCGAAATTATAGTAAAGAGTAATCAGGTCAAGGTCATTGAAACCATCATGGAAATCATCAAGTCTTTCATCACATGAAATATGAGAAAGGTCTTTTGTTGGCATTTCAAATTTCACATTATCAAACCATTTTTTATGGTCAGAAATGTGCTTTTCTTTTATTTCTTCATAAGAGAGTTTTTCTATTTTCGCAAGGCAATCATCGTTGAATTTTCTGTAATCAACACTCTCATCAATATCAAATTTTTGGATATTATAGTTTGTTGCGCATGATACATAAACGATAATATATGTACAATTTATAACGGTGATAAAATCATGTTCTGCTGACAATTCACCATCGGTTTTTATTTTAAGTTTTGAAGAAAAGGACATGCCTTCTCCGCCCTCACCGTACTGAGCACTTCCGGCATAAGTAATTCTTCCGTTCATAATGAGAGTATCATTACTGAGAGAGGCTGTATAAGCATCACGACCTCTTTTCATTGTGACTTTACATGAGAAGGGCTTACCCTCATTCTGAAGCTTATAAACAAAAGCATCGTATTCTTCACTGACAAAACTTTCCGATGAAAAATTCATTCCGCTTTTTGTCCAGTAAACACGGCATATCGCTTCAGAAAGTTCGAGTTCTTTGCGATAATCTCCATAGGGAGATTTATCAAAGAAATCAACAAAAATTTCCCCGAAAGTTTGATAAGAACGAACACTGATAGGATCTGACAAAAAAGTTTTTCTTGCAAGGTCTGCAGCTTCGTGGAGTTTTTCTTCAAAAATCAGTTTTCTGATTTCTGCAAGTGCTTCAGGAGATGCATGATACTTTTCTTCAAGCTGATGTCCTGACCATAAGCTTTCTTCATTTATTTCAATCTGTTCGCAATGAGGATTTCCGTACTGCATTGCACCCAGTCTTCCGTTCCCCAGAGGGAAAGCACACATCCAGTCATTTATAAATTCATTGTGCCAGAGTAATGTTGACATATTTTCACTTCCTATTTTTTAAAATCCACCGTTTACAGTAATTACGTTATCCATAATAACAGAAGTGGTTTCCACTGATGTTCCGAATGCTTTATAGTTATCCATTCTTATTTCAACAGTATATTTCCATGTGCCGTTTATAATTTCCCCGTCAGAGTTCACAAGAACTTTAACAGTAGGATTTGTATAATAAATTTTTGTCTCTTTTTCGGAAAGTTCAAGAGGCATTCCTAAATCTTTAAGCTGGTCAATGACAACACCGATGTCACCTACTGCGTTTATTGCATGTCCCACACTACCACTCAAAGCATCTTCTCTCGGACCTGAAACCTGTTCTTTCATAGTCATTTCAACTGCAATATTTTTTCCTGATTTATATGCCTTTGCCGTTGCAACATCAGAAGAAGTAAGGTTAATATAACCACCTGTGATTCCTTGGGTATCGTCCGAATTATTTGCAAGAAGTTTTGACATAATGGGCATTATAAAATCAAAAAATCCTTCAAACTGTCCGTTATTTACTGAGATTTTCTTTATTGTAATTCTATGCTGAGAAGTAACTTTTGTCTCTGAATTTCTTGCAGATTTCTTATAAAAATCGACTATTTTTTCGTCAGACCAATCAGCAGGATTTTCAAGTTTTTTCACTGTTGTTTCTTCAGCAGATATTTCTTCTGTTTTTTCTTTATTTTCAGAAGATGTTGTTTCTTCTGTTTCGTTTTCCGTTACACTTTCATCTTCTTTTTCTTCTGTAACATCTGCAGCTACATCTTCATTTTCCGTAAATTCTTCACTCTGATTTTCTGTGATTTTTTCTTCCGTAACTTTTTCTTCTTCATGACTGTTACCACCACATGCATTCAACAAAAAAATTATAACAAGAGAAAGTAACACTGCAATTATTTTTTTCATAAAAGTCAACCCCTGAATAAAGTCTTTATGACTATTATATCAACTTGCATTACTTTTTGCAACACAAAAGTGTTATGTGTTTAATTCAAAAATGGCTGTATCATGTTTAACCATTTCAATCACAATTTCATTTGTTTCACACTCTGAAAAATCAACACCCAGAAGTGATTTTACTTTAAATACCTCAGGTAAAGATATCCTGACTTCGCCATCACAAACCGCATGAACTCCCAGAAAACCTTCACCACAATAAATAACATGACCATCAGAGTTGTAGCAGTGAACACCCGAAGGAATTAAAAAATCACGGAACTCTTCCTCTGTATAAAAAGTTTTTTCTGTGGTTGTTTTAATATAGGGGATGTTCATTCTTTCACACAAACTCATTGCCACTTCTCCGTTATCAGACGGAAGTGGTGCAGTAAATATTGCCGCTTTATATTTATGAAGAACTTTTTCCGCATCCTCAACCATACATAAATCAAAGGGAATTCCCGTATTACCCATTCTTTCTCTCATCCAGTTTACAGAATGACAAAAGTTACTTCCCACAGGGTTATTAAGATAGGCTTTTTCATCTATGAACATAACTGTTTCTGCCTGAGGGAGTATGTCTGTTTTTTTATATTCTGATGTATCTGAAATGTTTTTCATTTTTTCGATTTCGGACATTATTGTTTCATCATGAAACCATCCGCCCCACATATCAAACCACCATACACCCGAGCCTTTTGTAAGTTGATGGGCAAATGCTTTCCTTACTGAAGAAAGAGAAAGTTCAAGTGTTTCAGGACCGCTCCATACAGTCTTTTTCCCCTCTTCGTTTGTGAGAGTATAAATATTATCAGGATATTTTCCCGGACGTGAATCCTGCATTCTCCTTGTAAGATGAGTTCTTATATCACATTCAACAAAATAAAGTTTACCGTGAGTTTTAACAGACTCTGCAGGCAACATATCACCCCAATCTATACCCAGGCTTCTGTTTCTGTCATAGCCACACGGAGATGAGAAGAAATCAATATATGGTGAATCAATAATAAATCTAAGACCATGCAGACCGTAAAGATAATTGTTGACAAAAGCATTATAGCCGTAAAAAACACCTGCAATCTGTTCTCCGTTTACAAGTTCTTTCAAAAGTTTTGCAAAATGCTCTACGGTTTTTGCTGCCATTTCACAACAGAATTCTCCGAAACGACTGACTGTTTCACTTAAATCAGGATTACCAAAATCCTCTTTTGAAAACGACGGAACATCACTGACATTGTATTTTTCTTTCATCCATAAACGGAATTTCTGTAGTCCCATTTCCGAAAAAGAACCTTCAAGGTCATGATGCATCCACTCCTGAGTAGTGCCTCCGCAAAGCTGATAACCTGCAATTCTGCCTGCGTAACTCTGAGAGCGTATATGTAAAACAAGTTCTTTAAGCAGTTCTCCGCCATCACGCAAAAACAAGTCTGAATAAAGTGACTCTCTCCTGCCTGTTTTTGTTTCAACAGTTTCGTAAACATTATTTTCAATCCACTTACGGAGCATGGCAATATTTACTCTGGGAAAAATCAATGCATCAGGACACTCTGCCAGAATATCATTTACAATACCGTCAAACTCCGAATAATCAGGAATATCTTTTTCAAAAACACCTGTTCTGAAAGGAGTAAAACCCGTAACATTGTTTATAGGTAAATCAGTAAAAGAAACGTTTACAAAAAACATTCTGTAACCTGATTTTATAAAATCTGAAAATTCACCACATTCATCAAAATATGTAGTGTATGCCATAGGTGAATAAAGTTCTCCGTCAACAGAGATAAAAGGTTTGCCTTTTTTAAATATAATCTTACTTTTCAGCATAACATGCGCACACCTCTTCCTGCAGTCTTCTTTAATTCTATTTTATCATAAAACAAAAAAATGTAAACAAAAATCCCCAAAAACCTTCTGTCAAAGTTTTCAGGGATATTATTGCTTATTAATTTTTCATGTTTTTACCATACAGCATTTACTGTAAGACCGTCAACAGTGTATGTTACATCGTGCTCTTTACTATTGTCAATTGCTTCACAGAAAGCACTCAGCATTTCTTCATCGGTCATAACAATAGAAAATTTCATTGTCAGATTTTCGGCAGGATACAGTTTTTTGCCAAGATTAAATCCGTTAACCCACCAATGAAGCTGAAGAGGCTTATTGACAAGAACTTTTTCTCCATGCAAAATCTGCATTGACATTTCGAGCATCTGCTCATCGTTTGCACAATTATAATATGTTCCGGATTTTGATTTATCACGGCAATAAACGCCCACTTCACCGCCGTTTGCAATAGTATAATTACCTTTCCATATCTGAATCATATATTCCATGTCATTATATTCAAACTTAAATCTGCGGGTATCGTATTTAAAGAACACAGGCATTGAATTTGCAAGTACATCGTATAAATAACAGAATCCGAAATCACGCATCCAACAGTTGACAGTTGCATATACAAGCATTTCAGAAAGGTTAAAGTTAAAACCGATACCTACGATTCCGTTATCGTCAACATTTGAGCATTCCCCTGTAACCGTGTTAATAAGAAGACCTGGGAAGAAAGTCTCCTGACCTCCGTCTTTATATGTAAGTCTGATCAAAACCTCGTATATTTCCGGACTGCCTTCACGGGGCTGAGAATAAATTTCGCATTTCTGTATAACACTGAAATAAATTCCCGCAAAGCCGTAAACAAATCCCATCACAGCGTTTCCGTCATCGAAATATTTATCACTCTGTTCCTTCATCTGATTTCTGAATTCAGCAGTATCAATCTGAAATGTATTTGTAACTAAATCTATAACCTGATTTGTTTTTGGAATGTTACTGAGAAGAGCTACAAAATCAAGGTCACTGTTAAGTGCAACATGCTCACTTACAGCAGTTAAAAAATCATCGACCTCAATATTCATATTTTGCTTCGGGAACATCCATGTTCCTGTTATAACACGTAATATTCTTGAAACCGAGTTTAATACACCGTTAATTTTAGGCATTGCATTGACAGGATTGCCGTCATCATCAGGTTCTTCTTCAATTTCAGGAATATTTTCCACAGGTGGTTCAGAATCAATAATTTCGGAATCGACGATTTCAGCATCAATAGTTTCTGCACTGACTGAAACAACAATTGCAGAAAAAGCAACCATCAGAGCCAGAATCAGAGAAAGTGGTTTCTTTATGTATCTCATAACAATTCTCCTGTTACAAATTTTCAAGAATTATACCACTTTCTGCCAAATTATTCAACATTTATTAAGAAATATGTATATTATTTATATTTCTTAATATATTACACATGTTTTTAAAAAAGTTGATTTTTCAGGTAAAATCCCCTATCGATGCATTTTTACGGAATTTTTATAAACATGTTACATCATAGTATATATTATTATACAACAAAAAGCAGAAAGATTATTAAGTCTTTCTGCTTCGCTTTTAACCATCTGAGTTTTTTGTATTATTCCCATTCAATTGTGCCTGTGGGCTTGGGAGTGAGGTCGAAGAGGACGCGGTTGATGCCGTCTACTTCTGATGTGATACGTGCTACGATTTTATGGAGCACGGGATAAGGAATTTCTTCAATAGTTGCTGTCATAGCATCAGTTGTGTTGACTGCTCTGATAATTGCAGGCCAGCCTTCGTAACGGCTGTCATCTTTAACACCAACACTCTTGATATCAGGAATTGCAACAAAATACTGCCATACTTTACCCGCAAGACCTGCTATTTCAAATTCTTCACGGAGAATTGCATCTGCTTCTCTGAGAGCATGAAGTCTGTCACGTGTAATTGCACCGAGGCAACGAACACCAAGTCCGGGACCGGGGAAAGGCTGACGGTAAACCATGTTGTGAGGAAGGCCGAGAGCATCGCCCACAATTCTTACTTCATCTTTGAAAAGAAGCTTGATAGGTTCAACAAGTTCCATTGCCATTTCTTCAGGAAGACCACCTACGTTGTGATGTGATTTAACTGCTTTTTTACCTTCTGCCTGTTTGATACTTTCAAGAATATCAGGATAAATTGTTCCCTGTGCAAGGAATGAAATTCCGTCAAGTTTTGCTGATTCTTCATCAAATACTTTGATAAATTCAGCACCGATTATTTTACGTTTTGTTTCAGGGTCACTGACATTTTCAAGAAGACCAAGGAAACGGTCTGTTGCATCAACATAAACAAGGTTTGCATCAAGAGCTTTGCCGAAAACTTCGATAACCTGTTCACTTTCGCCTTTTCTCATAAGGCCGTGGTTTACATGAACACAAACAAGCTGTTTTCCGATAGCCTTGATAAGAAGAGCTGCAACAACTGATGAATCTACACCGCCTGAAAGTGCAAGAAGTACTTTCTTGTCGCCAACCTGCTCACGAACTTCTTTTACCTGTTCTTCGATAAAAGCGTTTGCAAGTTCAATTGTGTTAATTCTCTGCATTGATTCGGGACGTACATTGTTCTGCATAAAAATTCCTCCGTCACGTTAGGTGACTTCTAAAAGCTCAATGTGTAAAATACGTTTAGAAATTTTCTCGTCAGATGTGCTAAAAATTTGAAGTTCATGCTGACGCATTAACAAGAAATTTTGGTGCATATGACGGAAAAATGGCCAACGTAGTTTGCGCAGGAAGTCGGA
>JAZRNJ010000153.1:0-4169 GCA_045648125.1 Acutalibacteraceae bacterium | reverse complement strand
CCTTTTAATTTTACTTTTCAGTCAGAATCCAAAACTGTGTCACCGTAATTCAACAGATGCGTCGGCTGTTAACTGATAAAAAAGGTTGTCGCTGCCGGTGGCAGATGCAGACAACTTTTTTTATTTGAAGAAATACAGAGCGATACAACCGCTCCAAGGGCAGTATCGCGACAATATTTCTGACCGATGGTGTCACAGGTTCGAGTCCTGTTTGGGGCGCCAGAAGCAACGAATCCGAACTTTTCATTTTATGGTGAAACGTTCGGGTTGTTCTTTATTTATGAAAAAATAAGCTTAATATAATCATTTATTTCTTACTGATATTCTATTAACTTAGTTTATCGGTCTTTTTATATCTTTACTATTGTTTTTTATTTTAAAGTTATGATATACTTATTTTGAAAAATAAATATATGTATAGTAAATATAAAGGAGAATAGTATGGCACAAATTGTTTCATTTTTTCTATCTGTTGTGTTTATGTTTGATTTATTTTTTGTTGGGTTGTTCCCTGAAAAACAACTTATTATCACACAGACGGATGCTGAATCTGAATACTACATAAATGGTGAAAGTGAGAACTTGCGTTTCGGTGTTATAGGCGATGGTAATTTATTTGAGCCTGACGATGAAATAAAGGTTGTTATTGAATGCCTTGATGAATCCCTTGACGGTACAAGAACAAAAATCTCTGTCAGAAGTGAGCAGACGGGTTTTAAAAAGCGTGGATATGTTGTGCTCAACTCTGATTTGCCGTATAACTCTTTCACTTTTTCATCCGATAAAAACGGGATTTTTACTGTTTCAATCAAGCTGACAAATGCAACAGAATATAGCTTTAACATCGGTATTCTTCCGAAAAATGTACAGGCAAGTGATAACTTTTACTACGGTATTCAGCCGTACATAACACGAGCATACACCTGGGGTGAAGGCTTTCAGCTTCCGAATTACACTGCAGAAAAATCAGTTGACAAAATCCTTGATACGGCAAAATACCTCGGTGTAAATCTTGTTCGTGAAGACAGCGTCGGTTGGGGTGCAATGCAGACAGAAGCATATGGTGATGTTGATTTTTCAGTACAGGATTATCTGGTCGGCAAGGTTAACGAACACAATATGAAATATAATTGGCTTCTCGGCTTTAATGCGGGCAAATGGTCTGTCTCTGATAAATACAAAGAGAATTATGATGAGTTAATGGGATGGACTTTTCCTCCTGATGAAAATATCTGGTCGGATTTTGCAGGTGAAGTAGCAGCACATTACGCAAATAACACCGATATTCTGTGGGAAATATGGAATGAGCCGAATTTTCATTTCTTTGCAGGAATTCCTGAAGAGTATTTTTCACTTCTTGAAAAAACTGCAACAATAATTAAATCAGAAAACCCGTCAGCCTATGTTTATTCAGGTGGACTTGCAGTTGCAGAAAAAGAAAGCAACCTTGTCTTTTATCAGAAATCTGCTGAGTTGATAAACAGAAAGTTGCTCGATACTTTCGGTTATCACAACCACGACGGACTTGATAATTACTATGATTATATGGGAAAGATGATTGCCCTGACAAATTCAGCAGGTCTTTTGGACGGTGGTTTTAACAGTGAAAGCGGAGTAGGTGGCGCGGATGCGGCAACAATCGCCTGCAAAGCACTTTACACTCGTTCAACAGGTGCGAGAGGATTTGTTTCCTTTTCTTTCAGGAAAACCATTACACCCGAAAATGATATAAATGACTTTGCGTTTTTCAATGAATATATGCAGCCTACTGAAGCCGTGATTACTTATGCGACGGTTATACGTTTTCTCGGTAATGCTGATTTTGTTAAGAATATTTCAAATGAAAAGAATCTGGTAATTGATGAATATTCTGCAGACGGAAAGAAAATTGAGGTGTACTACAGTCTTGGTGAAAAAAGCAGAATTGTCACACCTGAAGGTAACTATAAAGCCTTTGATATGTACGGTAACGAAATCAAAACAGGCAGAAAGATAACAGTTACTAATTCACCGGTTTATTTTGTTTTTTGATAATGATTTAAACACACTCAATATTTTATAAAGGTGAGGGGAAATATGATTTTTGATATTAATAGTTTTACTGCGAAAATAATTTGCGAAAACGGAATTTCAGATGCTTCTACGGAAACTGTTTCAAAAGAAAATGAGTTGGATGTTTTTCTCTGTGCAAAGGAAGATAAGCCGAAATTTGTTGAACTGCATTGGGATGCTCCGACGAATGAAGATATAATGGTTTTAGGTGATGCATGGGAAAGAAGTTATGGTGAGCTTGAATTCAGAAAATTATCTGAAAACGACAGGTTTATGCCATGGTATTTTATTGCCACAAACAAAAGTGAGTGTTTTTGCTTTGGTGTGAAAACTCAACCAAAATCTTTCGTCAGTTTCAGATATGATGCAAACGGAATTACTGCTTTGCTTGATGTCAGAAACGGTGGAAACGGTGTACATCTGGGTGGCAGAAAAATCTGCCTTGCTACTTTTGTTTATTCGCATTACGATAACGGAAACGTTTTTGAAAACCTTAAAAACTACTGCAGAAAGTTGTGCGACAATCCTCTTCTTCCTAAAGAAAGAATATACGGTGCAAACAACTGGTACTATGCTTACGGAAAAAGCAGTTATGAACAGATAATTTCTGATGCAAAACTTCAGGTTGAACTTTCTCGTGGAATTGAAAACAAGCCTTTTCAGGTTATTGATGACTGTTGGCAGATAAATTCCTGTGCAGGTCCGTGGCTTCCCAATGAAAAATTCGGTGATATGAAGAAACTTGCAGATGAAATCAAAGAAATTGGTGCAAGACCGGGTATCTGGGTGAGACTTCTTCGCAACAAAGATGCTTCAATTACTGAAGAAATGAAAATTCAGAAAGACGGTAAAGAAAAATACCTTGACCCAACACGTGAGGATGTGCAGAAATTTATAATAAATGACCTTGCGAGAATAAGAGATTGGGGGTATGAACTTATTAAACACGATTTTTCTACTTTTGACCTTTTCGGCAGTTGGGGAAAAGAGCTTACTTCCGGCATAACAAATACCTCAGATTGGCATTTTTACGATAAAACAAAAACCAACGCAGAAATCACAGTCGATTTTTATAAACTCATAAAAGATTCTGTAGGTGACATGATTATTATCGGATGTAATACGGTTTCACACCTCTCTGCAGGACTTGTTCACCTTTTAAGAACAGGTGACGACACAAGTGGTGTAGAATGGGAAAGAACAAAGATGATGGGAGTGAATACACTTGCTTTCAGACTTGCTCAGAATGAGGCTTTTTACATGTGCGATGCAGATTGTGTAGGTATTCTTGATAATAACATACCATGGGAGAAAAACAGTCAGTGGTTACATCTTCTCTCATATTCAAATACACCTCTTTTTGTTTCGTGTACTGATAAAATTGATGACGAATGGAAAAAAGATTTAAGAGAAGCCTACAAAACTTTCAACGTTCCTCACACAATAAAACCTGTGGATATTTTTGATACTAAAACTCCATCTGTATGGGAAATCGACGGTAAAACAGTTAGTTATCAGTGGTGATTAAAGGTGAAATATTTTTGCCCGGTTTGTATCATGTATGAAAATCGGTCAGATGTATGTTAACGATGAACGTTTTGCGAATAACGTTGACAAAATCCTTCAAATATATTGAATATTTACATTAATAATGTTACAATGAATTTAACAAACTAATATTTTAGGAGTGTGGCTATGAGTACAAACACAGGTCTTAAAACCTACACGAAAAAAGAAAGGAATATGTTTCTTACAGGACTTCTCGGACAGAACATTCTTTATAATGTTACAAACGTCCTTCTTGTTTCGTATTTCCTTCAGAACGTTCTTTATATTCCTGCAATTATCGTAAGCGTGATTATTGCAATTGCCCGTATATGGGACGCATTCAACGACCCGATTATGGGTTCAATTGTTGACAGAACAAGAACAAAGTGGGGTAAATGTCGTCCGTATCTTATCTTTGTTCCCGGAATTGTTATGGTAATTTCAATTCTCTGCTTTGTGAACTTTGAATATGTAGGTCAGGCATCTGACATTCTTGAAGGCACAAACCTTTTCTGCGTTATCTGGGCAGGATTTACATATATCCTCTGGGGTATGAGTTATACTGCAGG
>JAZRNJ010000152.1:0-2756 GCA_045648125.1 Acutalibacteraceae bacterium | reverse complement strand
TAAAACAAACGGTGCGAGATTGTTCAAGCCCCATCATATAATTGAAATTGACGGAATGAAAATTCTCTTCATCGGCATTCTTACAGAGGATGTGCTTTCTCAGACAAAAAATGACGGTCTCGTAGGAACGTTTGTTGATATTGATGAGGCAGCTATGACTGTGGGCAGAATCTGTAATACATACAATGCAATTGATATCGATTTTACCGTTCTTCTTACTCACATAGGCTTTGAGGAAGACAAAAAACTTGCAGAAAAGCTTGATCCTGCATGGGGCGTCGACGTTATTGTGGGAGGACATTCCCATACATATATTGAAGAACCTGCTGTTGTTAATGATATTGTTATTGTTCCGGCAGGTACAGGTACAGACCAGATCGGCAGATTTGATATTATGGTTGACACAGATAACAATTGTGTTGACAGCTACACATGGAAAAGTATTCCTATCTGTGAGGAAACCTGTCCCCGTGATGAGGCTCTGGAAAATATTATCAGGTTTTATAAAAACAAAACAGATATGAAATACGGACGTCTTGTCACAAGGTTCAAAAGACAGCTTACTCATCCCTCACGCTACCGTGAAACTGAGCTTGGCGGTCTCTTTGCAGATATTATGCGTGACAGTCTGGGGCTTGACCTTATGCTTCTCGGCTCAGGAAGTGTCCGTTCTACTGAGTTAGGACCGATTGTTCTTTATTCTGACCTTACAGAGTGCTTCCCTTATGATGACCCTGCATATATGCTTCGTGTTACAGGTGAACAGCTTAAAAGAATGGTGAAATATATGCTTCGTGATGAAGTGTGGGAAGGCTCACACTGTGAATTTTATCAGTTCTCAAAAGGCATGAGAGTTGTTTACAACCGTGAAAAGCATGAGTTTGAAAAATTTATGCTGGGCGGTGAAGATGTTGTTGATGATAAAATTTATAAAATCGGTCTTCAGCACTTTCATTTCATGAATCTTGAAAACTTCTTCTCAGTTTCTTATGATGAGGTTGCGAAAAACGGAAAACCGAGAATGATATCAACCTCCTGCAGAGAAATTCTCGATGAATATCTTTCAGTTCACAACACTCTTGAGAGGGAAATCAGCGGCAGACTTATTATTGAATGAGGTGGACAGCGTTATGAAAAAACGTCCTGCAGTAAAGAGGAGAGGCTTCTTTGCCGCACTTGGAATAAACCTCATATTTAACCTTGAGTGGACAATTCCTGCATGGATTTTACTTGCACTTCATTTTATCTTTGAAATATCCTTGTGGTACTTTGCAGGTGCAATTGCCCTCTGGGTTATTGGTGTTGCCGTGAAAACTATTGTTTTTTCCCGTCTTATACGGGAAGGCAACAGACCTGACCCTCCCAAAGAAAACAAAAACCCTTATTCATCATCAGGCTACAAGCCTTACGACAAAGGAGTTGACAGTGATGAAAATGTTTAAAAGAATTGTTTCGCTTGCACTGTGTCTTGTGATTTTTCTGTTGCTTTTTTCCTGCAATAAAACAGATAACAATAACGAAACGACTGAAAACGGAACAACAGTGAATGAAACAGTTTCCGTAACTGAAAAGGAGAAGAAAATCCCGACGGTCAAGGAGGTTGCAGAAGCCAATCTTCTTGAAAATCTTCTGAAGAGAAATGAATGCGTTTACACAGAAACAGATTCGGATTACGAAACAACATACGAAATGTATTTCATGTTCAATTCTGAGGTGGTCAGGGTATGTGACCAGACCCTGCACGAATTCGGTGAAGAGATGCGTATTGTAACAGCAGAATATAATGGTATGAATATGTTGTCTTATAACAAAGAAAGATTCTGTGTCCGTGCCTTTGTTGATATGTACGGAAGCGAAGACGAGAACGCAACCACACCGTGGTATAACGATTACATTTCATATTCATTTATTTATGATAATCTGAGCTTCAGGGAAGAAACAGACGAATTTTATATTTATGAAAATATTGATGAAGACCCTGAAGACGAATTGTACATTCAGACTGTTTGTTATGTTGAGAAGGGTACTCTTAATATAGTTAAAGAGGTTCATAATAATGACGGCTATATTGTTGAAGAGGAATTTATTTATAATAAACGTCTTGAGCAGATGAATGTTCTTGATGACTGGAACGGTACGATGAAAAATGTAACCGTTGTTTTTGAAACAACTAAAGGTGAAGAACCTGTAAAATATGTGAGAGAATATGAGGTTCCGTACAATTGGGAAGTTATTGCAGATAATAATTATCAGGCGGATGTACACTATTCGTCTTACTTTGACGAAGGCTATACAAAGGAATATGAATACCCCGGTGACGGCGTTGATTACACAATTTACGTTACAACATATGTAGGCTGATAAGCAGTCCTTGAGGGCTGTTTAAAATAAAAATAATAAATTTCTGAAAGGAGAAATTTTATATGGGACTTATTAAAGCAGGAATAGGAGCACTCGGCGGAGTTCTTGCTGACCAGTGGAAAGAGTTTTTCTACTGCGAAGCAATTGAAAACGATGTACTTATGGTCAAAGGACAGAAGCGTGTAGGCGGACGTTCTTCAAACACAAAAGGCAGTGACAACATTATCTCCAACGGTTCAGGTATTGCTGTTGCTGACGGTCAGTGTATGATTATCGTTGAGCAGGGCAAGGTTGTTGAGGTTTGTGCAGAGCCCGGTGAATTTACATACGATTCATCAACAGAGCCCAGCATTTTCTCAGGCAGCCTCGGTGACAGCATCAAGGAAACATTCAAA
>JAZRNJ010000151.1:0-3561 GCA_045648125.1 Acutalibacteraceae bacterium | reverse complement strand
TGTTCCACAGATGTCAACAAGTTCAACTGTACCACCGTCAACCATGTCTTTATAAATACCTGTCATTGTTCTGCCAGAAGCCATTGTAATTGCGATGTATTCTTCGCCTTTATATGTCTTCATTGAGGCTGAACCACGGAGTAATTTAAGGAGTGAAATGTCAAATTTAACTTCAACTTTTTCTTGTTCCTTAGCACCACATGACAAGCATTCGCGCTCTTTGAATCCATCCTGAGGTTCACTCCAATCGCCCCATGAATGTCCGTTTGGAGAAATAAATGTATCTTCAAGAGTGATTTCATTCTCACCAGCTTTATCTGAGAAGAGTTTATCACAAACTGAACATGTGTAATATTCAATATTACCTGAAGAAATACATGTAGCATCTACCATCTCAACAAGAATCAGTTCATGTTCAACTGTACCAACCGACACCTTATTTCTAACATAGCCACACGTATTACATACCTCGTACATTTCACCTTTTTCTGTACAAGTAGGCTCTGATGCAATCTCCCATGTAAATACATGTTTAGCCTTATCAATCTGTGCTGAACACTTACATTTAAACCAGTGATAAGTTTTGTCATAAACATACTCGTCAGATAAATCAACATGACCGGTTGACAAAATTTCCTTTGTATCCATTTCATAATTACATATAGTACAACGGAGAACTTCCACACCATTCTCTATACATGTTGCATCAGACAATTTAACCCATTCACCATCTGTATGACCAAGAGCATCTATTACTTCCTGAGCAACAATAATTTCGTCACATACTGAACAATGAATGCCTTGAGTAAGACCTGTGTTTGTACAATCAGGTGCTATTTCTTCATCAATCACTTCAATATGACCGAGTGCTTCAACTGTTGTTGTTTTACGGCTGAGTTCTTCATCACATACTGTACAGTAAACTACGTTATCATATGAGCCATCATTTATGCAGTCAGGAGCTACATTGTCTTCTACCTGAACATCGCCTTCTTTATGACCATTTGCAGCAATGCCACTTGTGTTGATTATTTCACCACAAGTTGAACAACTAAGCGTTATTGTTCCTTTTTCTGTACAAGTAGGATATTTAGTGATTATCCAATCGCCCTGTGTATGACCGAGAGCAGGAATTTCTTCCTGTTCAATAATATTTTCTCCGCAGACTTCACAATGCACACCTTCTGTGAAACCTTTATTCACACAATCAGGTGTTATTGCTTCATCAACAACTTCTATATGACCAAGTGCATCAACTGTGATTGTTTCACGATTGAGTTCTGTGCCACATTCAGTACAATAAATTACTTTATCAAAAAAGCCTTCATTTACACAGTCAGGTACAACATCATTTTCAATTACAGATTCACCTGATGTATGTTCTTTGAGAGAAATTTTATCAGAATAACTGTCACCGCAAATTGAACATGTGTATGTGATTTTACCAAACTCTGTACAAGTAGCTTCTTTTATTACTTCAGATTCAAACCTATGCTCACAAACATACTCCATGTTATCAAGAGCATATCTGAGATTTTCAAGCAGTCTGAGAGCTTCTGCATCATGCCTGATATCAGGTACTAGACCTAAATAAACAAATTCTTCAAGTTCAATATATGCATTCCAGAAGTTATCGAGTGACTCAGGTGTATACTCGTCATCATCACCTTCATAGAACCATGTGCCAAGTGCTTCATCAATCAGTTCCCAATATGATAAGGGCTTGAATTCAAGCATATCAATTGCTTCATAAATGTTGTCAGCTGCAATAAGAATATCTTCATTATCAAAAACTGAAAGATAAGGTTCTGCAAGAAGTTCATAACCTTCATCTAATGCCGACTGATATCTATTATAACTTCTTTCTGTAAAATAGTAATCTGCTTCATCTTTATATTCGAAATCTGCATCAAGTGCTTCTTCAAGAGGCGTTGTATCAGCAGGTTTCAGAGTAAGTCTGTTATAAGTAATATTAACTTGTGTAATAAGTTCAAGGCCTTCAGCATCATCAAAAATTGTAAGTACATTTTTGCTGAATTTTACAAGTGCATCATAAGCTCCCTGATATGCCTGATATGAATCTTCGGTATAGAAGTATTCGTCATATTCAGGTGCAACTGCAAGTGCATTTTTCATCATACTCTGATATGAGAAGGGTTTAAGAGCAAGATTTTCAAATGCTGACTGAATTGCGTTTGCTGCTGCGATGATATCATCATTATCGGCGACTGTAAGATCTTCTCTCGCAAGAATTGCTTTACCTGCGTCTACTGCTATCTGATATTCAAAGTATGTTTTTTCAACATATTTATCCTTAGAATACACAGGTACGAGTGCAAGTGCCTCATCAAGAGGTGTTGTATCTGCAGGTAAAAGTTCAAGTTCTGCAAATGCTTTATTAAGTGCATCTGTAACAGCATTTACAATACTCTGTTCTTTAACTGTGTACTGAGCATTATTCATGTAAACACCCAACGCTTCGTTGTATGCATTTGAATAAGCTTTGTATGAATCGGTTGTGTAGAATGCTTTATTTTCGAGCTCAGCATTTTTATTAATAGCCTTCATGAGCTCTGTGAAATCTGCAGGTGCATTGGGGTCATTAGCGTTAACAATAGCAACTGCTTTAGTTGTGTCAATTGTCTGACCAACATTTACAACATCATTGTCAACCATTGATGTTCTGTAACGACCGATGAAGAGTTTACCTGTTTTGTTTTCGTCTGTTTTGAGGAATGCATCATCAACCCAGATTTTACCGTTGAGAGCAACCAAATCCTTAATTCTGAACTGAAGTTTTACAACAGTCTGTGCAGGGTCAAGAATCTGTGCGTCATTATTAAGTGCCGGGTCAGGGTCAATAGTTATGAGAGCGTATTTCCACTGATTTTTTTCACTTTCTGTGTAACTTGAGGGATAACCTCCATCAAGACTATCAATATTACCACCTGTTATAGATAAATCTGCAAATGATCCTTCAAAAGAAAAAGCATCTTCAGGTGTTTCACCTACAAGTTCAAAGAAGTTTGAATCGTAAACAACAGGGATCGAAGTAGCTGCTGCATAGTAATCCGTAGCAACTATAACTGAAACTGTAATAATGTCACCACGATAAGCACGTTTTTTGTCAGATACAAGTGTAATTGTTGCTTTATGGACTGATTCAGCCTCTGTGAAGGTAGCATACATTTCTCTGATTTGAGCAGCAAGTTTTGCAATTTCATCCTGCTGTTCATATGTATAGTTACGATTAATTTGTGATACAAAATCTTCAAACGCTTTAGCATCTTTTTCATCTATATCAAAATCAGCAATAATTTTGCGACCTTCAGCGATAGCATTATTAACATCTGTATAGTCGCCAAGGATGGGTTCAAGACTACTGATTGCTTCTGTAAGTGCTATCTGATATCGAATAATTTTTTCCTGATCTTTAGCTTTAAGGTTCCAGTCAATTGAGTTAAGAACATTGTTAAGGTCTTTAACTGTATCTGTTGTATACTTAGAAAGATCTTTGGGAATATCATTCTCTATAATTCTATTAAGTTCTGTATAATCACC